>JAJRUC010000208.1 GCA_024278015.1 Chloroflexota bacterium | reverse complement strand
TTGAACATTACAACATCGATAAAATTCCGGCCATCGTGCCGTTGCAGGACAAGGAAGACGCCAAAGATTACCACATCCGCTTTTATGGTATTCCGTCCGGTTACGAATTCAGCACGTTAATCGAAGACATCAAAATGGTTTCAGCCGGACAATCGGGCCTGTCTGACGAAACCAAAGCGCAGTTGGCCGCCTTGACGCAACCCCTGCACTTGCGGGTTTTTATCACCCCTACCTGCCCCTACTGCCACCGCGCGGTCTATCTGGCCCATCAAATGGCTATGGAAAGCGACCTGGTTCACGGCGATATGATTGAGGCCACCGAATTTCCGCATTTATCGAACAAATATCACGTTCAGGGCGTACCCCGCACCGTCATCAATGAGGTTGAGTATCTTGAAGGCGCAGCCCCCGAACAGATGTTAATGCAAAAAATAGAGCAGGCCCTGGCCGGTTAAATTATTATTGTGAGCGTAGCGCGCCGACAAGCGCGTTGCGCTTGTTTTGCGTGTAACCCGAAAATAAAAACAAAAATAACAGGAGGTTTGATTTGATGGCAAACAAACAATCTGAAAAAAAACAACCCCGTGTTTTGGTTTTCAGTACCCCCACATGCACCTACTGCAATATGGCGAAAAAATATTTCCGCCAAAAGGGTATTCGTTTTCGCAATATTGATGTCTCCAAAGACCAGTCTGCCGCGCGCGATATACAGCGTCGCAGTGGGCAAACGGGCGTGCCCGTCATCGATATTGGCGGCCGTATTATTGTGGGCTTCGACAAGCCGGAAATCAACCGGTTGCTTGGATTGCACTAGGATTTTTGCTTTTTTAGGGGGTTTGGGTGTATTCTTGTAGAAGACAACGGTCTATCAGTTTTTATGAAGACGGGGCGCATAAAAGCCGATAAAAGTAGCTGTTGTATTTTTTTGGCACAATGGTGCTTGTTACATTGAAACTAAAATATTATAAAAGTATGGAGGTTAATCATGACGACTATTGAACCGATGGGCGCCAGAGTATTGATTAAGGTTTTGGAACAGGAACCTGTAACCAGTAGCGGTATTCTGCTGCCCGAATCTGCAAAAGAGAAACCGCAAGAAGGTCTGGTTGAAGCTGTTGGCAATGCAGACGAGATGGTGACCGACCTGAAAAAAGGCGACCGCATCCTCTTTGACAAATACAGCGGCACCGAAATTAAACAGGATGATGACACTTATCTCATTTTAAATGAAGATGATGTTCTGGCTCGTTTAAGCTAATCGTATAGCCTGCGGACATCATTTTCAAGCATCTTGCTAGAGGATTTGCCTCTTCTTTATGCCCCGAATGTCCCCTGTAGCATTTTTACCGCCGATGGGTGCGCAGTATTTTTATCCTGCCGCCTGTCGGCGGCTGTTTTTTGGGAATAAAAGTAATAATTGCCTCTCTTTTACCACAGTTAAGGTAAGAGGATTTATTCACAGTTCGTCTAATGAGGCTAAAACAGCTTCGGCGCGCCGGCTATGATGAAAAAATGGCCCACCGCCCCGGAGCGCATCATCACTAACAGGGAGTTGAACGCATGTCCGGCCAAAATTCTGCCGCCCGGCCACCAACGCAATCGCGGCGTTGGCTGCTGATTAATGCGGCCCTGGCCTTGAGCCTGATTGCCGTCGCTGTGGGCGTTTTGGTTTGGGCGGCCCGCCAATCGACCCGGCCCGTTTCAGAAACAGCCCGGCGCGACGCCGACCGTCAGGGCGTGGCCGCCCCGGCCTTCACCCTGCCCACCGCCGACGGGCAACCGGTCAGTTTGGCCGATTACCGGGGGCGAGTGATCCTCGTCAACTTTTGGGCCACGTGGTGTCCGCCCTGCGTGGCCGAACTGCCCACCCTGAACGCCTTTTACCAGGCCCGCCAGGCCGAAGGCTTTGTGGTTATCGCCGTAAACGACCAGGAAACGCCGGCGGCGGTGCAAGCCTTTGTCTCCGAAAATCACCTTTCGTTTCCGGTAGCGCTGGACCGAAACGAGACGGTTATGGCCGCTTACGATGTTCGCGCCCTGCCCGTTTCCATCATCATTGACCGGGCCGGGAACATCCGCACCATCCATCGCGGCGAAATTTCAGCGGAGCAACTGGCCGAAAAAATCAATCCGTTGCTGAATTGAAGCCGCCCCAATCAATTTTGCCTTAATCCCTGATTAGATATACAATCTATTTTTGTGCCCGTCGATTCGGCGGGTCATTTTTTTGTCGAGTGAAAGCAGGAATTGAAATTATGTCCCAATTTAGAAACGATATTCGCAACATTGCCATTATTGCCCACGTTGACCACGGCAAAACCACCCTGGTTGATGGTATGTTGCGTCAAACCAACGTCTTTCGGGCGCACCAGCAAATTACCGAGCGCGTTCTTGATTCAAATGATTTGGAACGGGAACGGGGCATCACCATTCTGGCTAAAAATACCGGCGTGCGCTACCACGATACCATCATCAATATTGTCGATACCCCCGGCCACGCCGATTTTGGCGGCGAGGTGGAACGGGTGATGAATATGGTTGACGGCGTGCTGCTGCTGGTTGATGCGGTGGAAGGGCCAATGCCCCAAACCCGCTTTGTGTTGCGTCAGGCCCTTGAAAAAGGGCACAAGGCCATTGTGGTGGTCAACAAGATAGACCGCCCCGCCGTCCGGCTCGATTACGTGGTCAACGCCACCTTCGACCTGTTTGTAGAACTGGGCGCCACTGATGAGCAGGCCGACTTCCCCGTCATTTACACCATCGCTCTGGAGGGGCGGGCCGGCACAGACCCGGACGCGCCGGCCCCCAACCTGTACCCCCTCTTCGACGCCATTCTTGATTTTTTGCCCCCGCCCCTGATTGACCCCGATTTGCCCGCCCGGCTGCTGGTGACAAACCTGGAATACAGTAACTATCTGGGCAAAATCGCCATCGGACGGTTGAGCAGCGGCGTTTTTGCCACCGGGCAGGCTGTGACCCACATTAACACCGAAGGCCGGACCGCGCCCGCAAAAATCAGCCAGGTTTACACCTTCCGCGATTTGCGGCGGGTGGAACGGGATGTGGTTGAGGCCGGCACCATTGTGGCCGTGGCGGGCGTGCCGGATGTGGGCATCGGCGATACCATTGCCGACCCCGCCGACCCGCGCCCCTTTCCGCCCATCAAGGTAGAAGAACCGACCGTGCGCATGACGTTTCGGATTAACGACAGCCCCTTTGCCGGGCGCGAAGGTCAGTTCGTCACCAGCCGCCAGCTTCGGGACCGCCTGTGGCGAGAGCTGGAAAACAACGTCGCCTTGCGCGTGGCCGAAACCGACAGCGCCGACCGCTTCAGCGTATCGGGGCGCGGCGAATTGCACCTGGCCATCCTCATCGAAACGATGCGCCGCGAAGGCCACGAATTTGCCGTCAGCCGCCCGGAAGTTATCTTCCGCAATAGCCCGGCCGGCCTGCTGGAACCGATTGAACATGTTTTTCTGGAAGTGGCCCAGGATTTTGTGGGCGTTTTAACGGAGATGATGGGTATTCGACGGGGGAATGTGGTCTCTATGCGCTATGGCGATGACGGCACGGTTTACGCCGAATATCTGGTTTCGACGCGGGGCATGTTGGGCTTTAACCAGCCGTTTTTGGTTGCCACTCGCGGCACGGGCATTGTCCACACCTTGTTTCACGGCTTTGAGCGCTTTCAGGGTGAAATTCCCGCCCGCGCCCACGGCTCGCTGGTGTCGCTGGAGGTGGGCAGCGTTACTACCTATGCCCTGACGAATTTGCAGCAGCGCGGCACGCTGTTTGTCAAACCGGGCGAGGAAGTTTACAACGGGCAGGTGGTGGGGCAGTATGTTCGCAACGAAGATATGGTGGTGAATGTTTGCAAAGCCAAACACCTGACCAATGTGCGAAAATCGTTTTCTGATATTGTGGTGGGCCTGACTCCGCCGCGCATCTTGTCTCTGGACGAAGCCATTGAATATTTGGGGCCGGATGAACTGCTGGAAGTAACGCCGAAAGCGCTTCGTATTCGCAAACAGGAGCTGAATCACAACGTGCGCGGGCGGGCCGCCAAACAGGCTAAACGGCTGTGAATTTGTCCGGATGGGGGGAATCGGTGGTCAGCCGCCGCAGCCTGGGTTCCAACTCGCGGCGAACGGCCGTGAAACGCCGGTCGAAATACGGGAAAAGATACCACGCTGTGCCCAGCCCGAACCACAGCCCGGTGACGGTGCGCAGCCACCAGTTAATGGTACCGATGGTGGTGCCGGAATAATATTCCGGCGGCATAATACCCCGCGTCAGCCACACCGACCACGCATTTCCGGCCCGGAAATTAAAGCCGAGGCGTTCATCTGCCATGTGGCTCAGGGCATCCAAAAGCATGGGGAAGACGAAAAAGACCAGCAGGGCAGGGGTGATGCGCGGTTGCCACAGATACATGCTCCACACCAGACCGCCCGCCAGCAGCCCGATGAAAATGGCGGTCATCCGGTGGTTAAGCGCCATTTTCCACCCAATTTCCGAATTACCCACAAAAGCACGCAGGTTCGCCGGCCTGCCGCCCCAATCCAGTACCTGCGCCAGCGAATAGGTTTGCAGGCCGCCGGCGGGGCTGAACAGAAAATAACTGCGCTGCGGCAATTGGTGGTCGTGCGGGGCGTATTGGCGGTAAAGCCATTCGCCCGCGTCGGTTGCGCCCAGCGACATCAGCAGCGGGGCGGCTATCGCGCCCGCCAGAAAGAGGGCAAACACGCCGTTGACGGCCAGCTCCCAGTGTTGCGCCAGCCGGAGAATTTGTTTTTGTATGAACAGGATGAACTTTTGAGTTTGTTTTGTCATAAACAAATTATACCACAAACCATTTTGTTCTCTTATGAAAAAAGCACGCCGAGCGATGCGGCGCGCCGGAATTGAAATTCACTAATTTGATTGTTTTTCCGGTATACGAATATAAAAGGTACATTCCGGCGCATCAGTAGACATCCGTTGCAAAATACCAATCGTAGCTCGTCCATGCGGGGCGTGTTTTTCCTCAAATTCGTGGTCTACAGAGGCGCGTTTGTCTGTCAATGATAGAGAATCATCTAAGTTGATGGTGTTAACCAGAAAGGCGGGCTGTTTGCCGGTAACAATGTTGAATGCACCCATTTTCATCCCTAGACAAGCGGCGCAGTTGTGTTGGTTTTTCTGAGTGTATTCAATATGTGGGCATTCGGTAATTCGGGCACTGAATCGTTCCGGTGTATCAAGCAGAATTTCTTCTTCAAACGAAAAACCAAATGGTTTCAACAGCGTATAACATTTTGCAAACACATCGGCATAGCCATTACTAATGTCAAATGGCACTAAATCCCGTTCAACCATCTTTTTTAAGGTGGTTTCCATTATTTCTGCCAGCAATGGTACGGCAATACGTTCGCCATATTTATTGACCACTGTATCGTATATTGATTCAAATGCAATTAAATGAAAAACTTCAGCCAAGATTTTTGGATCTTGTAAATTTTGTGCCATTATATTTGCCTCTATCTGACTTGATACAATTGACTTCGATTGTACATTATTTTTGGTAAAAATAAAAAAAAATCCCGACAGAGATTCTGGTCGGGGTATAGGATTTTGGTTTAAATTTGATGGTGGTTGAATTTCACTAATGGTAGAGGGTGGTGCTGTCAAGTATATGCTTGTTCCATCAATCAAAAATAACCACTACCAAAAAGCGTTCTACCCACTTGCGCCGGGCAGAACACTTTTGGCTTAAATTGGAGTTGTGCGGGTTTCCGCTTAAATTTTTACTTTACGCAGGCGCAAGCTGTTGGTTACAACCGATACGCTGCTGAAAGCCATAGCGAAGGCGGCTAAAATGGGGTTCAATTCGCGCAGCATATCCGGCACGAAGGAGAAGGGGTACAAGGCGCCCATTGCCACGGGGATGAGGATGATGTTGTAAATAAATGCCCAGAACAGGTTTTGCCGGATGATGCGCATGGTGGCTTTGCTGAGGCCGATGGCTTGCGGCACGGAGCGCAGGTCGCCGCGCATCCGGGTCACATCGGCGGCTTCCATTGCCACGTCCGTGCCCGTGCCGATGGCGATGCCCACATCGGCTTGCGCCAGCGCGGGGGCGTCGTTAATACCGTCGCCCACCATAGCCACCAGCCCGACGCCTTCGGCTTGCAGGCGTTTCACTTCCGCCGATTTGTCGCCGGGGAGGACTTCCGCCCGCACCTGGTCAATGCCCACTTCGCCGGCAATGGCTTCGGCGGTGGCTTGATTGTCGCCCGTCAGCATAATAACTTTCAATCCCAGGCGGTGCATTTCGGCAATGGCTTCTTTGGAGGTGGGTCTGATGGTGTCTGCCACGGCAATTACGCCTGCCGCTTCGCCATCGACGGCCATCCACATAGCGGTTTTTGCTTCCTGTTGCAGGCGTTCCGCTTCCGCTTCCAGCCCGTTCAGGTGGATGGAGCGTTTCGCCATTAATTTTTTGTTGCCCAAGGCCACATCGTGCCCGTCAATGTGAGCCACAATGCCATGCCCGGCGATGGCTTCAAACTGTTCCGGTTCTGCCAATGACAGGCTGGCTTCCTGCGCCGCCCGCACAATCGATTCGCCAAGCGGGTGTTCGCTCCCTTTTTCGGCGGATGCGGCCAGCCGCAGCAGACTGTTCCGGTCAAGCGATGTCGCTTTTTTGCTCAGGACCACATCGGTGACGGACGGCTGCCCCACGGTGATGGTGCCGGTTTTATCCAATACTACGGCTTTCAGGCTGTGGGCGCGTTCCAGCGCTTCACTGTTTTTGAAGAGGATGCCGTTTTCCGCGCCTTTGCCCGTGCCCACCATAATAGAAGTGGGTGTAGCCAATCCCAGCGCGCACGGACAGGCGATAACCAGCACCGCCACCAGCCGAATCAGCGCGGGGGTGAAGCCCGCCCCAACCCCAAACCACCACACCAGCATGGTCAGGATAGCCAGAACAATGACCACCGGCACAAAATAGTTTGAAACCTGGTCGGCAATGCGCTGGATGGGCGCTTTGCTGCCCTGCGCTTCCTGCACCAGCCGAATAATTTGCGCCAGGGCAGTTTCGGCCCCGACTTTGGTGGCTTCAAATTTTAGCCGTCCCTGTTTGTTCAGCGTCGCGCCGATGACTTCATCGCCCGGTTTTTTGCCCACCGGCAAACTTTCGCCGGTAATCATGCTTTCGTCTATTGCGGATTTTCCCTCTACGACAATGCCGTCCACCGGAATTTTTTCGCCGGGGCGCACCACCACAATATCGCCTGCTGTCACCCGCTCAATGGGGATATCCACTTCTTCTCCGTCGCGCACCACGCGGGCAGTTTTGGCGCGCAAGCCCATCAGTTTTTTGATGGCGGCGCTGGTTTGTCCTTTGGCGCGGACTTCCAGTAGTTTTCCCAGTTTAATCAGGGTGATGATGACTGCGGCGGTTTCAAAATATACGTGTTCGCCCGCTGCCATACTGCCCAGCGTCAGGAATACGGTGACGACCACGCTGTACACATACGCCACCGATGACCCCATTGCCACCAGCACATCCATATTGGCGGAACTGTTGCGCAGGGCTTTGTATGCGCCCACGTAATAATCCCACGCTACATAAAACTGCACCGGCGCGGCCAGGGCCAGCATCAACCAGTTGACCCACGCCGCTTCTGCCCATACGCCCAGTACGCCAAAGTCACGGAGCATACTCAGGATAAACAACGGCAGGGAGAAGGCGACGCCTATCCAGAATTTGCGGGTTTGGTCGGCAATTTCCGCATCGCGGGCGGCTTGTTCCGCGTCTTCCAAATCGGCGCCTGCTGCGGCTTCTACCACGCCGTAACCGGCCCGCTCAATGGCGGCAATCATATCAGCACGGTTTACCACGCCGGGGATAAATTCCACACTGGCTTTTTCGGTGGCGAAATTGACCGTGGCGTTGGTAATACCGGGAACTTTCTTGTTCAGGGTGCGCTCGATGGTGGCGGCGCAGTTGGCGCAGGTCATGCCGGTGAGGGGCAGTTCCACTTTGGCGGTGGCTACGCCGTAGCCCACGTCTTCAATTTTGTGGATGATGGCATCCATGTTCAGGGCGGTGGGGTCGAATTTGATAGTTGCTTTTTCGGTGGCGTAATTGACGGTGGTATCTGCCACGCCATCCAGTTTTTTCAAATTGCGCTCAATGGTTGATGAGCAATTGGCGCAATGCATCCAGGTAACGGGAATAGTGAGTTGTTTCTCAGACATTTGTTGCCTCCGGAAACCCCGCCGGAGTTGTCGCGGCGGGGTATGTGAGATGTTTATGCTTCTGCGGGATAATCAATTTCTTCCAACAGGGCGGCGATACCGGCCCAGTTGGCAGGGGCATCCCATTCAACGGTGACGATTTTGTCGGCTTCTTTCGCTTTTACTGATTTTACGCCGTCCAGTTCAGAGACTTCGCGTTCAATGGTCATCACACAGTGACCGCACGTAATGTTGGGGACTTTGAAGGTCTTGCTATCCATTTTTGAAACTCCTTTTTGAATAAAATTATTTAAATCGCAACGGCTGTTACGGTTTATAACTTGGCAATGGTGTCAATTATACTCATAATTTCGTCGATAACCCGCTCCCGTTCATCGGGGTTGTTGCCGCGAATGGCGGTGGTGACACACATGTGCAGGTGACGGTCAAGCAGCATCCCGTTTATTTTTTGCAGCGCGCGCTGTACGGCCAGCACCTGATTCACAATGTCGATGCAATAATCGCCGTTTTCTACCATGCGTTCAATGCCGCGCACATGGCCTTCCACACTTTTCAGACGGTTCACAATATTTACGGTTGCTTCATCTGTTTGTTTTACAATTGGGTCAATTGCTATTATATCAGCCATACCTTGCTCCGGTCATCTATCCCCCCCCCTGGGGGGTGGGGGCAGAGGTAGAATATCATACTTTATTTTGGTTGTCAAGTCTTTATCCTGAACACAACATTCAATTAAAAAATCTGACATTCAGCCGCGCTTTGTGTTATAATTCAGTAAACCATGCCTGACAGCCGAGGAGTTTTATGATACTAAAAGCCGATTTTATGCTGGCCGGCGATATCGGCGGCACAAAAACAACGTTGGCCATTATCTCTTCGGAAAAAGGACACCGGCAGCCGTTGCTGGAAAAAACGTTCTCCAGCGGCCGGTTTCGCAGCCTGGAAGCGGTTATCCACGAATTTTTGCAGACAGTTGACCTGACCGGGCAACCCGTCAACCGGGCATGTTTTGGCGTGGCCGGGCCGGTGGTGCAGGGCAAGGCGACCATCACAAACCTGCCGTGGGTTATCAGTGAACAAAATTTGGCGGCGGAGTTCGGCTTTGGGCGGGTAACTTTGCTGAACGACCTGGTCTCGATTGCCAATGCCGTGCCGGTTTTGCAGCCGGGCGATGTGCAGACGCTTAACGTGGGCCGGCGCGTTGCCGGCGGGGCGATAGCAGTGGTGGCCCCCGGCACCGGCCTGGGCGAAGCCTACCTGACCTGGGACGGCGCCGCCTATCATGCCTATGCCTCTGAAGGCGGACACACCGATTTTGCGCCTACCAACAAAATTGAAATGGATTTGCTGCAATATCTACAGCCAAAATTCGGGCGGGTCAGCTACGAGCGCCTTTGTTCCGGCATTGGCTTGCCCAATATTTACGCCTTTTTGCGCGATACCGGCTTTGCCCCCGAACCCGCCCGGCTGGCCGCCCGGCTGGCCGCCGCCGCCGACCCCAACCCCGTCATTGTCAATATGGCCCTTGAGCAAGCCGACGATTGCCGCCTGTGCCTCGAAACGCTCAAACTGTTTGTTTCAATTTTGGGGGCGGAAGCGGGTAACATGGCCTTGAAGGTGCTGGCTTCGGGGGGAGTGTATTTGGGCGGCGGCATTCCGCCCCGCATTTTGCCCATGCTGAAAACGGAGGTCTTTTTACATTCGTTTTCAAACAAAGGGCGCTTTTCGGCGATGCTGCGCCAATTTCCAGTTCATGTGATTCTCAATTCCAAAGCGGCTTTGTTCGGCGCGGCGCGTTTCAGCCGGCCGGGTTAGCCCTGTCGCCGGGTGTCTGTTTACGTTAAATTTACAGACATTCAACCGAAGTCAGGGTATTATGAAAATGGATTAGTGCGCTTTGCGTAAATCAAGGACGTGATTATGGATACTAAACGCCAACAAACAAAATTATCTCGCAAGCTTGTTTTGCAGGTATGGTTGTTTATTACAGGTTGGACGGCCATCATCCTGACTTCTTTGTGGTGGAATCTGTATAGCCACGAATCTATTATAGCCACGGAAGCCCGGTTTAAAATGACCGCTGCGTGGGGGCATTTAGCGCTGTGGCTGCTTGTTTTGGGGGGGATTTTTGCAGTTGGACAGCAGTGGCGGAAAATTATACAGGCGGGCCACGAAATAAACCGCAAACTGCGGCACAGCGAAAGCCGCCAGCACGCTTTACTGGAAGCCATTCCTGATTTGCTGCTCATCATCAATCGGGACGGCTATTATGTTGATGTAGAGGGCCGCCAAAATCCGGATTTACTGTGGCCTGCCGACGAGTTAATCGGCAAGAATATAGCTGATGTGCTGCCCGCCGACGTGGTGCAGGAACGCCTGACCTTGATTCGGCAAGTGTTGCAAACCGGCCGGCCCGTTTTGTTTGACTACCAATTGCCGGATGCCGGCGGCGTTAAGTATCTTGAAGGCCGCATCGTCCGCAGCGATGAAAATGAAGTCCTGTTTATTACCAGAGATGTGACCCAACGAAAAAAATCGGAACACGAACTGCGCCGGCTAAAAGAATTTAACGAAGCCATTATTGAACACATGGCCGAAGGAATTGTGATTCAGGATTTGGATGGTCGTTTGACGTTTGCCAACCCGGCGGCGGCAGAAATGCTGGGCTACACCCCCGAAGCCTTGATTGGGCAGCCGTGGACGCTCATCGTTCCCCCGGACCAACATGCGGTGGTAAAGGAGGCTGACCGGCGGCGACGACAAGGCCGGTCTGACCGCTACGAGCTGGAATTGTTAAAAAAAGACGGGACTCGAATAGTAACGCTTACCGGCGGCAGCCCCCTCTTTCGGGGTGACGAATTTCAGGGTACGCTGGCCGTTTTCACCGACATCAGCTCACTGAAAGAAGCGCAAACGGAATTAGCCACAATCAATAACGACCTGGAAACGGCCCTGCTGCGGGCCAACGAATTAGCCATTTTGGCCGAAGAGGCGAACATCGCCAAAAGTGAATTTTTAGCCAACATGAGTCACGAAATTCGCACCCCGATGAACGGCATCATCGGTATGACTGCCCTGGCTTTGGGGACGGATTTAACCCCTGAACAACGCGATTATCTGACGGCGGTCTCAACCTCTGCCGACGCGCTGTTGCGGCTGATTAACGATATTCTCGATTTCTCTAAAATTGAAGCCGGGCATCTGGACCTGGAGCAAATTAATTTCAATGTGCGCGAAACCGTGGAACAACTGGCCGACATTATGGCTCAACGCGCAGCGGAGAAAAATCTGGAACTCCTGTTGTATATTCACCCCGATGTGCCGGTAGCCGTGCAGGGCGACCCGTTGCGGTTGCGCCAAATTCTGGTTAATTTGGTGGGCAACGCCCTGAAATTCACCGACCGGGGCGAAATTATTGTGGATGTTCAGATGCAGCAGAAAGTGGATGACGTGGTAGAGTTGCTTGTGGCGGTGACTGATACCGGGGTGGGTATCCCCCCGGAAAAATGTGCGCTTGTCTTTGAGCAGTTTTCTCAAGCCGATGGCAGCATTACCCGCCGTTACGGCGGCACCGGCTTGGGCTTGACCATTTCCAAACAACTGGTGGCCTTGATGGGCGGGCGCATTTGGGTTGAAAGCGAAGTGGGCAAGGGGAGCAAATTCCAGTTTACCGTTCGGTTGCCCCTGGGCGAACTGCCGCCCAAACAAGCCGACTGGTCGCACATTTCGATGGCGGGGTTGCGGGTGCTGGCCGTCGATGACAATGTTACCAATTTGCGTATTCTGCGCGATTTACTGCAACCGGCCGGGTGTCGCTATCGCGAAGCGCAAGATGGGCTGACCGCGCTTTCCATGTTACAACAAGCCTTTGAGGCCGACGCGCCGTATGATTTATTATTGCTTGATGTGCAAATGCCGGAGACAAGCGGCCTGGATGTTCTGGAACGCCTGCAAACGATGCCTCACTTGCGCTTGACAGCGGTTATATTATTAACATCCGTCGATAATACCAGGCGAATATCAGGCGAACTATCGCAGCATTGGGCCGCTTATCTAACCAAGCCCATCAAGCAAGTCACCCTGTTTGATACCATCAAGCAGGTGTTATCGCGGAACGGCGCTGCTGAACCGGCCGTAGAGGCCCGGCTTCCGGCAGAACAGCCGCCACAGCGCGCAACTTCGTTGCGTTTGCTGCTGGTTGAAGACAATGAAATCAATCGCAGACTGGCCAAAGCCATGCTGGAGCGCGAGGGCCACCAGTTGAGCATGGCCAAAAACGGCGTTGAGGCCCTGCACTGTCTGGAGCAGGACAGCCGGTTTGACATTATTTTGATGGATGTGCAGATGCCGGAGATGGACGGCATGGAGGCCACCCGCCGAATTCGGGCGGATGAGCGCTGGGCGCATATCCCCATCATCGCTATGACGGCTCACGCCATGAGCGGAGACCGGGAGCGATTTTTGGCCGTCGGCATGGACGATTACGTAACCAAGCCCATTAGAAAAGCGGCTGTCCTGGCCGCCCTGGAACGGCAAGCGAAAGCCGGCGGACCAACAACAGACCCGGAGCGTAACCCTGCTGCGCCCGATGGGGAAGATACGGCGCCGGTTCTGGACCCTGCCAATGCCCTGGAGTGGCTGGACGGCGATAAAGGGGTGTATCAGGAATTGATAACCCTGTTTGTTGATGAAGCTGCAAATGATATAGCCCGGCTTGGCGAGGCAATCGCCGGGAATGATGGCTCAAATGTAGAACAGATGGCGCACAAGCTCAAGGGTGCGGCGGCCAATTTGGGGGCGATGCGGGTTAGCGGGGTGGCCCGTGAACTGGAAGATATGGGCCGCAAGGGCGTTTTGGCAGAGGCCCGGACCGCTTTTGTCAGATTGCAGCAAGAACTGCAACAGGTCGCCGGTCGAATGGACGAGCCGTTTTAGGTGCTGGGGCTGCTTCTTTTGCCGGTACAATATAGCATACTGATTTTTGCTATTTCCATCAAGAGCATGTTTAATAGAACAGGAGTGACGTAGTTGAAAGATTTTAGCCACAAATCAGCACGAATTTCACTGATACAGTGTCAAGTGTGTTTTGACGGGCAGAGGCATTTTACTGTAGGGGCGCGGTGCATCGTGCCCCCGGCATAAAATAACCGGAATTTACCGGGAATCGATAGTTTTTGCCGGGTAAAGTAGAGACAGCCCGACAACTCAATGGTTGAATAATATGTATGACCTTTAATTTTGGACAATGAGCAATAATTCCAGACATAGCGTTGATGAACGCATCCTGAAATATATTGAAGTTGCCCGGCAGCTTGAGCGCGGAGAGTTTAACCTGAAGATACCTGCCTCTTCGCCGGACCAGGTGGGCATATTGGGACGCGCCTTGCAAGACCTGGCTTACACCCTTAAGATGCGTTATGTTGAAACGCAGAAGCTCAATCAGATAACGTCGAATATTAACGCCGGGCTTTTGCTGGATGATATTCTGGAGATAATCTATCTTGATTTCAGAGACATTATCCCCTATGACCGCATCGGGTTTTCATTAATCGAAGACAGTGAGGGGCAAAAAATTGTTCGCGCATATTGGGCCAAAAGCGACCTGCCGGCCGTTAAACTCACAAAAGGATATGCCGCGCCATTGGCCGGCAGCAGCCTTGAAACCATCATCAAAACCGGCCAACCCCGCATCCTTAATAATTTGGTTGACTACCTTCGCCACAAACCCCAATCCGCTTCAACCCGTACCATCGTTGAAGAAGGCATCCGCTCTTCTTTAACTTGCCCGCTGGTTACCAACGGTATACCGGTAGGGTTTATCTTTTTCTCCAGTGTCAGGCCCAACACATACATTGATGTTCATATAGACATCTTTCGCCAGGTGGCCGGCCACTTGTCTGTAATTTTGGAAAAGGGCCGGCTTGTGTCTGAACTGACCGCCCAAAAGCAGCGCATCGAGGCCCAGAATCAGGAATTGCGTCATTTGGATGACCTGAAAAATACCTTTCTGGGAATTGCCGCCCACGATTTGCGCGGCCCAATCGGCAATATCAAAATGATTGCCGATTTGCTGGCCGACGGCAATGCTATGGTCTCTGCGGCGGAAGGCACATCGCTTGTGAACGACATCGGCCGGCAGGCCAATTACATGTTGCAATTATTAAATGACCTGCTTGATATTACGCGCATTGAATCCGGAAAACTGGAGTTAAACCTGGAATCCATCAACATGGTTGATTTTTTGGCCGAAACCGTGAAACGCCAATCGACGCTGGCTTCTGTAAAAAACATGACCATTACGTTAAAGCCCGCGCCGGCAGGCCTGCTGCGCGCCGACCCCATTCGTTTGCGGCAGGTTTTTGACAACCTCTTGTCAAACGCCATCAAATATTCGCCGTTGGGCAGCAACATTGAGGTCAGTGTGACGTGTGTAGCGTCCGGCCGGCGGTTTGCCGTAAAAGACCGGGGGCCGGGTATCACCAAAAAAGACCGCACCCGCCTGTTTCAACATTTTGCCAGGCTTTCGGCCAAACCGACCGGCGGCGAAAAGAGCGTGGGGTTGGGGTTGGCTATCACCCGCCGTATCGTTGAGGCCCACGGGGGACACATTGATGTTGATTCTGAGCCGGGGCAGGGGGCAACCTTCTGGTTTGTGCTGCCCGTTTCCCCCGTCAATGTTGCCGCCGCCGCAGAGCAAAGCCGTTTCTGAATTAGCCATTTGTCTGATAACCTGACCGGATTTATTTTGACTTACGCTTGAGTC
>JAJRUC010000207.1 GCA_024278015.1 Chloroflexota bacterium | reverse complement strand
CGTACATGCGAACTTCCTGACTGTAATAAACCGCCATCGGCGCGAAAGCCGTCACCCCCGCCGCCGCCGGACCTCCGCCCCGCGCGGGGATGAGCCGTCGCCCCAGCGCGAACATCACCGGCACCAGCAGCGTGCCCGCCACCACCGAAAGGAATCTCGCCTGCACCGCGCCCGTGCCCACCGGCGCGAAAAATCCGCGCAACAGGGCATAATACAGCGGCGGATGAATGTCGGCGGCGGTGAGCCGCAGCATGTCACCGAGCGGCATGGCGGCGAAATAGACGCTCCAGCCCTCATCGCCCCACAACGGCTGAAAATCGAGCCGCGCGAGTCGCAGGGCAAACGCCAGCAGCGTCAACAGAATGACGAGTTGCGAGTTACGAGTTACGAATGGTAAATGGTTTTTCTTCATCGGTCAAAGTATATAATGGGTGCAGACAATTTACAATTTGCAATTCGCCACTCGTCATTCGTCAGGGCTGTTGCAAAGTCGGTTGACAAACAATACTTTGACGTGGAAATGTAAGGGCACACTGCAGCATGCCCCTGCAACGCCACCGAAAACGGTTGATTTTTCGTCAAAATCAGGGGAAAATTCGTAGGGGCGGCTCGCGAGCCGCCCCTACAGCGCAAAATCACGGAAAATATCAACCTTAAAATTTACTTTGCAACAGCCGTGTCGTCATTCGTCATTCGCAATTCACAATTCGGCGCGGATGTGCTATCATGTCTGCAAAATGTCATTGCGAAGCCCGCAGGGCTGAAGCAATCTCCGGCAAGTCAATCGGAGATTGCTTCGCTTCGCTCGCAATGACATGCCGTGTAATTCCAGCGGAGAAACCTATGACCCCCATCAATGTTTTGCATTTGGCAGATATTCACATCGGTATGGAAAATTACGGGCGGCTCGACAGCGCCTCCGGGTTGAACAGCCGGGTGCTCGATTTTCTGCGCCGGATGGCGGAAGCGATTGACCTCGCGCTGGAACGGGAGGTGGATGTGTGCATTTTCGCGGGGGATGCGTACAAAAATCAACGCCCGAACCCGACCCTGCAACGCGAATTTGCCCGCCGCATCAAACGCCTCAGCGATGCGGGCGTGCCGACGGTGCTGCTGATGGGCAACCATGACATGTCCACCGCCGACCGCGCCGCGAGCAGTATCGACATTTTCCACACGCTGGATGTGCCGAATATCTTTGTGGCAAATCGGGATAAACTCATCCGGCTCACCTGCCGCCGGGGGCAACCCCTGCAAATCGCCGCCGTGCCGTATCCGCACCGCAACCGCCTGCTGGCAGACGACCGCTACCGTAAGATGAACATTCACGAACTCGACCATGCGCTTTCGGAATTGCTGGCCGAAAGTATCAACGCTCTGGCTGAAGAAGCCGGCCAACAACCCGACGTGCCGACGATTTTCACCGGACATTTTTCGGTGGGGGGGGCCACCACCGGCAGCGAACAGAGCATTATGCTGGGCCGCGACGTGCTGGTTTTCAAAAGCGTGCTGGCAAACCCGGCCTGGGATTACGTGGCCCTCGGCCATATTCACAAACACCAGTCGCTAAACAAGGAAGGGCATCCGCCCATTGTGTACGCCGGCAGTCTGGAACGGATTGACTTCGGTGAAGAAAAAGAGCCGAAAGGTTTTGTGATGGCGCAGGTGGAAAAAGGCAAAGCCACCTGGGAATTTGTGCAGGTCAAAAGCCGCAAATTCACCACTATCAAAATCGATGTGCGGGACATGGATGCCCCGATGACCGCCATTTTAGACAAAATCGATGAATTTTTTGTGGATGGAGCGGTAGTGCGGGTGATTGTTGACGCCAAAGAAGAGCAGGACCCGCTCATCGAAGACCGGCTCATTCAGCAGGCGTTAAAAACCGCCGGCTACGTGGCCGGTATTAAACATAATATTGAACGGAGCTACCGGCGCAGGCTGAACGTCAGCAACATTGAGGAGCTATCGCCGCTGGAGGCGCTGGCCCTGTACTTCGAGGCCAAAGGCGTTGACGCCGGGCGCAAAGAAAAACTCCTGGCCTGCGCCGAAAAGCTGATTTCGGAGCAGACAATTTAACGGCGACAGGGCCTCTTCAAAAAACCGTGTTCGTACAGCCAATCCTCAAGCTGCCGGTTTACAGGCCGGCGCAGCATACTGGCCGCATCGACGGCGGCCAATAGCGCCTCAACCGTAGCAGCGCGACCCGGTTCCCGCCGGGCGATGAACAGGGTGGACGGCTGTATCTCTTCCGGCCAATGCGCCAAACAGACGGCCGGAATTGCCTTGATATTGATTTCGTGACAGGGAATGTAATACCGTTTTAAAATGTCACGAGCCAAAGCCACGTAAGGATTATACGCGGTTTGGCTCACCAAAATAATCCCGGTTGTCATACCCAGACGCTTTCCGGTAATTTAAATTGCTTCCAGAATTTCCATGTATTGCCGCAACGAAAAAGCCAGCCGGTCACGGGTTGGTTCGTCAAGGCGGCCCAAAACGCTGGCGAACTGCCGCCGCCTGGCTTTGAGGACGGCCTCCAGTTTGGCGCAACCCAAATCAGTCAGGCGCACCAGCACCTTGCGCCGGTCATCGGGATACCGCCAGCGCTCCACCAGACCGCGCTCCACCAGACGGTCAATGATGCCGGTCATGGTGGCCGAAACCTGATTCGTCTCATCGGCCAAATGCCCCATTGTGCATTTCACATCGTTTTCATAAATAACAACCAGGGTATGAGATTGGGGAAAGGTAAGTTGATGGACGCTTAAATCCCGCGAAAAACGGCGATATTCGTACCACGCCATTTTCATCATAAATTTCTCTAAAACAGAGATTGTATCGTCAGTTGCAGACAACATCACCTGTAAACCGGATTGCTCCATAATAATTTTACGACCAGCCGTTCAAAAGTATGATAGAGATTGTAGCCATTCAAATGTTGTGTGTCAAACCCGACGCAACCGGGCCGGAGCAATTCCCGTTTTAAACTATGCTGAAACAATTTTTGCGGTAATCGTTCAATCATTTTCGGGCCGGGTTTACGGCAGACCGGATTTATGGTAAATTTATAAACACGCACACTCAATTTATATTGCTTTGGGAGGATTTTATGGGCGGCAAATTAAAGATAGTCGTTTCTGATTTGCACATTGGGGCGGGGATGTTCACCAAAGCAAATTTACTGGAAGATTTTAACGCCGATGATGAATTTGCGGCCCTGCTGGCAAAAATCAAGGCAGAAAGCGAGCGCGAAAACAAAGAAGTTGAATTCATTATCAACGGTGATTTCCTTGAGTTTTTGCAAGTACCCGCCGTCGATGAGTTTAGCCCCACCACCGCCTACCCCCCGGCCGCCTACACCGACACATCAGCCGCAGCCACCATCAAGCAGATAAAAATTATCGCGGCCAATCACCCGCATATCTTTTCGGCGCTGACCGATTTTATGCGCGTAGAGGCCCCCGCGCGCCGGATTACCATCATCAAAGGCAACCACGATGTAAACCTGTACTGGCCCGAAGCCAAAGCCTGCCTGCGCGAGATTATGGGCGCCACCGGGGTGCGGGCTTCGCTTTTGCTCTTTGCCGAAGAATTTATCAGCCGGGAAAATATCTACGTTGAACACGGCCACCAGCGCACCGAAAAAGTCAACCGCTTCCCGAATTTTGCGCAGCCCCTTTCGCCGGACGACCCCCAACAACTTTACTATCCGCCCGGCTCGCAATTTGTCATCAACTTTTTTAATCAGGCTGAACGGGAAATCTGGTGGCTGGACAACATTAAACCCCTCACCGGCCTCATCTGGTTTACCTTTAAGTGGGATTTCTCGCTGGCCGCCAAACTGCTGGCCGGCTTTTTGAAACATTCGCCCGGCTTGCTGGCGGGCAGCTTTGCCCTGAAAGACGATGACCGCCAAACCTTTATCAAAAATTTGAGCGATGAATCCCGGCGAAAAATTATGGCCCAACGCTATGCGGCCGGCCCTCAATTTCGACAAGAGGTCCACCGCCAGGTTCAGCAGCTTTTGAACGCCGCCGGCGCGCCGGAAGAGGCCCACGCCTTTCAGGCCGAAGCCGATATTGCCGACCCGCTTGACATGGCTCGCCGCGAACAGCAAAAAGTGCAAAACGCGCTTGGCCGGGCCGCCCGCGATATGGTTGCCCAACATCACATGCAGGTGGTTTTGTTTGGACACACCCACGCCCCCGCCCTTGAAAAAATCGGCGACGACAGCTACTATCTGAACACCGGCGCATGGCTGTGGCACGAAGATTTGAGCCAGGCCAACGATGAAACCTGGGCCGACCTGTTTGCCCAGCCGGAAAAACACCTCCAATCGCGCCGATTGCCCTACGCCCGCATTGATTACGCCGATGACGACACGCTTGATACCATTACGCGGGTGTCGCTGGTTGATTTTTCCGGGCAGGGATTTGTGTGGGACTCAAAGCCCGCCTCGTTTTTTGAAAGAATTATCAACTGGATATTGCGCCTGTTTGGAGCAGCATAAACCGTGACTCTGGAGCTTAATCAAGTAACGTCGCAAGTGCAGGCTATGGGCGAAACCCTGGCCGCTCAGGCAAAATTGAAACTGAAGGCCATTGAGCAGGCCAGATACCTGCTTAAAAAATACGCCACCGCCTTCGCCGAACTGGAAGCCTGCGTAGCCAAAGCAGAACAGGTGCAAACCAGAGT
>JAJRUC010000206.1 GCA_024278015.1 Chloroflexota bacterium | reverse complement strand
GGATGACAATGCCCCACATGACAGACATTATTGACGCAATCCAGAAAAACGCGGCCCGCTTCATCAAATAAAAACTGACCGTGGCCGCGCACAATTTTTAACGGCCGGCGATAGGCCACGCTCAAGACCTGCCCGACGGATTCGTTTCGCTGCTGCAACAGGGCCGGAATATCCCGGCGGGCGGGGGTAAATTTATCCGCCGAAAGGCCGAGCAACAGGGCGGGATTGGGGCAAATATCCAGCCACGTCTGGCGCCGGTCCGGGCGGGCCACGCCGGGAAAGTTGCCGTCCTGGTCAAGCAGATCGGTGATTAACTGCAAATGCAAATGCGACGGCCAGCCGCCGTTGATGATGCGCTCGCCCACCCAGCCAAGACGCTCGCCCCGGTCTGTTTTTTTGCCGGGGTAAAAACGGGCCAGCGAATCTTCGCTCAGATGGCCGTACAGCGTGTAAAAGGTAATCCCTTCTTCGGGCAAATTATGTTCCAAAATCAGGGTGGGGCCATAAGACAGGGGGGCGGTGTTATTTTTTACGCTGTGGATTACGCCGGCCAGCGGAGCAAACACTTCTGTGCCGGGGGCGGTGAAAAAATCAAGCGCGATGTGAACCGTACGCCAGATTTCCCCGTCCGGCCCTTGCTCCTTGAAACGCTCTGCCGTGTAAAGTTGGCGGGCTTCGTTGTACTGCCCAATGCCCACCGTGGCATCGACGGTTTGCAGGCGGCGGTCAATTAAATCGGTCAGGGCTGTCATATCGGTGCGATTGGGCAGGGCGCCCAGTTCCACGCTGCCCACGCTTAAATCCAGCAGGTGACAGGATTGTTCAGACAAGGCGGGCCGCAAAACGGGCGCAAACGTTGTTTGATTGGCTTGCAGCCAGGCGACAATTTTTTCTGTTTGGGGGCACGGAGGCAGTCCGCACGCTTCTCTGAAAATATAATGCGCCAGGCGGGGATGAATTTCCACCAGGCGGGCCAGCAAGGCCCAGGCCGGTTGTTCGCTGATGGTCAGATACTCGTTTTGCTGATTTTGTCGGCGGTTGAAAGCGGCAATGGATACGCTGGTGCATAATCGAATGGCGATGAGGATGAAAAGGTGTTCCAGTTCCAGTTCTGTCAGCGGAAACGCGGCGTGGTAGCCGGCGATGAGCGGCGCGGCGGCGGACAGCGGGTCCGGTTTGTTGAGCATGGCGTAGGCCACCGCAATCGCCGGTTCAAAAACGGTGTGCGTGTAAAGCATATCGCCAAAATCAACCAGACCGGCCACGCGCCGTTCTGTGGCGTGGGGCGGCCCCACCAGCACATTGTAATCATTGCCGTCGTTGTGGATAACGCTTTGCCGCAAGTGGGGCAAAATGGGCGCCACCTGTTTTTCAAACCATCGCAGAAAATAATCAACAATGGCCCGTTTGTCGGGGTCGGTGATACAGGTGCGGTAGCGTCGAATGGTTTGGCCGGCGCGTTTCATATCCCACGGCAACTGCCGGTGCATAGCCTGGTGCGAAAACCCCTGCAAGGCGACATCCAGCCGGCCCAGCAGCCCGCCCAAATTCCTCAGCAGGGCGGGGCTATGCGGGTTGGCCCGGGCCAAAGGCGTGCCGGGCAGCCACGTTAGCAGCCTGACATAACATGTTTGGCCGGGGACAAGACTGACGGCGCCGATAAACTCGCCGGTGTGGGTGGGGCAAATCTGCGGCAGGTACCGGCCCACCGGAGAATCGGCCAGGTGGGTCAACGCCTGATTCTGAAAATCGAGGATGTCCGCGTCTTCCACCCCGCTGGAAATTTTCAAAAGATACACGTCGCCGGTTAATGTTTCCAGCCGAAAATTTTTGTCGCGTTCACCGGGCAAAGGGGAAGCGGCGGCCTGGATTTGATATAAATTTCGGGCCAGTTGTTGCGCATCGTCAATGGTAAAATCGAAAATTTGTCTGGTAGTCATCGCCGGTATCCTGTTGGAAAAATTGTATTGTTTATTTTAGGCGATTGCCAAACAAATGCAATTTATGTATATTATCTACGATAATATTTGATGGAAATGATACGTAAAGTGAGCTGTGAGGCATCGTTATCCCTTCACAATTAACCATCCACCATTCATCATTGACCATTTTAAGGAGGCACTATGTTGGCAGAAAAAACCACCGCGCCCGATTTTGAGGCGTTTGATGACCAAAACAAACCGGTAAAATTATCCGGTTTTCGGGGGCAGTGGGTAGTTTTGTATTTTTTCCCCAAAGCGATGACCCCCGGCTGAACGATTCAGGCGCGGGGAGTCCGGGATGACTTCCCCAGGTTTGAAGCCGTCAAGGCCGTGGTTATCGGCGTCAGTCCTGATTCGGTTAAACGGCAGGCGAAGTTCAAGCAAAAAGAGGGGCTGCCCTTCATTCTGCTTGCCGATGAAGACCACCAAATTGCGGAATTGTATCAGGTTTGGCAGCAAAAGAAGCTGTTCGGCAAAACGTATTGGGGCAACGAGCGTTCAACCTGCCTCATCAACCCGCAAGGCCGGATTGCCCGCGTCTTTCCGAAGGTAAAGCCGAAGGAACACAGCCGCCGGGTTTTAGAGGCGTTGGCCGAACTGGCCTGAACGCTCATCCTTGCGGCTGCGGAAAATGAATTTCAGGGGCGTGCCCGGAAAAGGGTACGCCTCTCTGAACCGGTTTTCCAGATAGCGCCGGTAGGTAAAATGAACCAGTTTCGCATTGTTGGCAAAAAACACAAACGTGGGCGGCGCCACAGACACCTGGGTCATATAAAAAAATTTCAAGGCCCGGTACCTGGCTCCTTTGGGCGGATTCCGTTCAACGGCATCCCGTAAAAATCGGTTGAGTTGGCTGGTCGGTATCCGGCGCAATCGATTCTCGTGTATCCGCAAGGCGGTATCCAGCACGTTTTGAGCGCGAAGCCCGGTCAGGGCCGATATAAACAGCACCGGCACATAAGCCAGAAAACGCAATTCCGCCCGCACCTGCTCGGTGAAGGCGTTAATGGTGTAGGTGTCTTTCTCAATCAAATCCCATTTATTGACCACCACCATCACGCCTTTGTACTCTTCCAGAATATAACCGGCGATGTGCGCATCCTGAGCGGTGACCATTTCTGTGGCATCGAGCAGCAACACGCACACATCTGCCCGCTGCAGGGCCTTGATGGCCCGCAAAAAGCTGTGTTTCTCCACGCCCGGCTCAATTTTCCCCCGCCGCCGAATACCGGCCGTATCTATCAAAACCAATTGTTCATCATTATACACAATAGTGGTGTCGATGGCGTCGCGGGTGGTACCCGGCACATCAGAAACGATGACCCGTTCATAGCCCAGCAGCTTGTTCAACAAAGACGATTTACCGGCGTTGGGCCGGCCCAGGATGGCAATTTTGGGGACATCGTCCTCGTCCTCCGGCGATTGCTCAAACGCGGGCAGGGCCTGGGCAACGGCATCCAGCAGGTTGCCGGTTCCATAACCATGCAGGGCCGAGACGGGGTAGGGGGCGCCCAGACCGATGGCGTAAAATTCGACGGCATTGGCCCGGATTTCCTGATTATCCGCTTTGTTGACCACCAGAATGACCGGCTTGTCGGTTCGCTGCAAAATTCGGGCCACCAGTTCATCCCCAACGGTGATGCCGCTGACGCCATCGACAATAAAAACGACGACCTAGGCCTCTTCAATGGCCAGGTGGGCCTGACCTTTGACTTCGGTCAGGAAGAGGCCGCTTTCAACGCCGACGGTATGGCCCAAATCGCTCACGGTTGAAGGCCGGCTGTCCATATTTTGCTCAAAGCCGCCGGTATCAACCAGCAAAAACTCAAGCCCGTTCCACGACATATCGCTGTAAAGCCGGTCTCTGGTTGTGCCGGGCAGGTCTTCTACAATAGCCAGTCGCCGCCCCAGCAAGCGATTAAACAAGGTTGATTTTCCAACATTCGGGCGGCCCACCAGGGCCACAACAGGTTTACGCATAAATAACCTACTTCACAGTCTCTTTTAAGGGGGTGGGAATGGGCGAGGGCGCCGGCAACAAAGCGGACGTTGTGAATACCCCGCTTGCGCCGGGCGCGGTAATCTCCAGCGTTGAGGTCAGGGTTGTCGTGGTCCGGATGGTAGACGTGATTATCAGCCCCGGCGTGATGACGGTTGTGCCGCTCAGGGGCGGGGCCGGGGTGATGAGGGGCGCGGGGGTGGGCGTGGGAGTTGCCGTTGCCGGCGCGCCCCTGGCAGACTGGATGGTCACTTCTACCGTGTCGGGGATGAGGCTGGTTAAATCCAGGCCATCGGGATAGATGACATCGGGTTGCAGGCGGTGCAGGCCGATGGGCAAGTCAAAGACATCCAGCAAAATGGTAATATCATCCGGCTTGAGTTTTTGCAAAATCGGCAACGGGCCGGAGAGGATAACTTCTACGGTTTCCGGGGCCGCCGCCCATGTTAAATCGGGCCGCAGGCCCTGCACGGTTAGCCCCACCTGCATGGTGCGGCCCCCGGTCAAGGCCGAAACGCCGATTGTCACCAGCACACTACGACCATTATCTACGTCTTCAGTCGCATCGGTTACAATTGATGCGCCGGGCGGCAAATTAAGGGGCACGCGCTTAACCACGTTTTCGGTGGCGCCGGACAGGTCAATTTCAGCCGTCTCAATAAAGCCGGCCACGGCGCCCAAAATGCTCGGCCCGCCCACCAGGGTGACAGTGGCCGGTTCAACCGAAATGCTGCTGACCCAGTAGCCGGGGGCCGGCTGACCGACCACCTTCGCCTTGACCGATACATCTTTGTAACCGAACCGCTGTTCAATAGCCACAATTATTTCTGCGGCAGCCGGCTCCAGCGTAATTTCCTTCACCAGATTGCCCTCGGCGGTCAACGGCGCAAGGGGGATGGCCTGCTTTACTTCGGTTTTGCTGTTGTTCAAAAAGACTCTGGCCTCAATGTGTTCCACGGCCTCTACCGCTGCCGCCGACCCCTTGACCGTCACTGAAATCGGCCGGGAAACGGGTAACCGGTTAAAATAGCCCTGAGCCGGACTATCCATAATGCGGACGGTAACGGGCAGTTGTTTGGCGGCCAACGGTTCCAGTTGCACGGTCACGTCCGCCGGCACAACCTCGATGATGGTGGCTTGTTTGGTTAAAGATTCTACCTGCACGGGCACATCGTGCAGGCCGATTTGGTACGCCGATAAATCTATTCGGGCCACAAAGCGGGCGACGGTCAAGGTTTGCCACACGCTTTTCGGGGCGCGCACTTTAATCTGGACTCCGGTCACCAAAGTATCCTGCCCCACAATAAACAAATCTTCAGCCGGAGCGACGATTTTCAGCGGGATTGTACTCTGAAGATTCTTGGTGAGAATGGGGTCTTCTTCTCTAATAGCTGCCACCCACACTAAAAATGCCATCGCCAGAGCCAGAAGAACCGTGCTGAGGTTTGAGAGAATGCGTTTTGACATTGTGTTAATTCGCCGGCTCAATTGTATGTCCAGGCCCTTCATCGTTTATCTGAAACCAGTCTCCGGCGCAGGTTATCCCAATATGAGCGGGTTTGCGTTAATTGGGGCCGGTAGAAGGCGGTTAAAATTTTTAGCAGCCTGGTTTGGTCAAGGTTACGTATCATCCGGCCGTTATGGGCCACTGAAATAATACCCGTTTCTTCTGAAACGACAACCACAATGGCATCCGTGGCTTCTGTCAGGCCCAGCGAAGCCCGGTGCCGCGTGCCTAAATGCCCGTCGGCGGATTCTACCCGACTGAGGGGCAACAGGCAGCCGGCCGAGACAATTCTGTTTTGGCGGATGATGACCGCGCCATCGTGCAAGGCCGTATTGGGAAAGAAAATTGTTTGCAGCAAATCGCTGCTGATGGCGGCATCCAGGCGCACGCCGGTTTCGATGAAATCTTCCAGGCCGGTTTCCCGTTCCAGCACAATCAGGGCGCCGTGCTGTCGCAACGAAAGTTTGGCCGCCGCCGCCGATACTTCCTGAATGGTCAGTTGTAGTTGCCGGGCGCTGCGCGGGCCGGCCAACACCAGGCCGGTGCGCCCCAGCCGTTCCAGGGCGCGGCGTAATTCGGGCTGAAAGATGACGGGAATAGCCACCAGCAACGCGGGCAACGAGTTGGTGACAAGCCATCGAAAGGCGGTTAAATCGAAGATGGTAGTGCTGGTAATAGCCAGCACTACCAAAAACAGCACGCCCCGCAATAACTGGACGGCTTTTGTGCCCTGCACCAGGGTCATCATCCAAAAAAATATCAGCGCCACCAATAAAATATCGATGAAACTGTTCCAGTTTAATCTGGATAGAATATAGAGCGAGTCGGTAAACAAAGGTACTCCTGAAGCAGGCTACAGCCCCCCCTTGATTTGGGCCAACAATTGCTTGTAACCGGAATCATCATCCGGGCCCAGGGCAATAATGCGCTGAATGGTGCGGGCGGCATCGTCTCGCAGGCCGGCTTCCAGTTGTAGCTGCCCCAGGTAGTCGTACTGGTCAATGGCTTCTTTCTTCATACCCAATTGATGATACAGCGCGGCCAGTCGTTCTTGTAAAATCAACTCATTTGGCTTGAGTTGCGCCATATCGCGCACCAGGCCCACCAGCTTCCCGGTCTTTTTCTGACGGGTATAAGAGACAATCACGTTATCAAGCACAGAAACAGCGTTGTCGCTATGGCCCAGCTTAAAATACAAATCGACCAGTGCCAGCCTGGCCCGGTCATCTTCGGGGTCAAGTTTCACCAGTTGGCGGTAGACCTCGGTGGCTTTGGGCCAGTTCACGCGCTGATTGTAAATATCGCCCAGATGATGCAAAATATTAACCTGCCATTTTTTGGCTCGATGCGATTTTGAAGCCAGTTGCAACGCCTGTTTATAGGTCTCCAGGGCCTGATTAATTTGGGCCAGTTGATAATATGAATCGGCCAACACCTGATATTGCTCCAGCGTGGCTTCCACATCGTCCTGGGCCAGATACAACTCAATCAGTTTGATGCGGACGGCCACATCCATAGGGGCTACTTTTAATACTCTGTGATAAATACCAATTTCCTGCTGAATATTACCCCGCACCCGGTATACTTCGGCCACGGTCAGATATTTTTGAATACTCTCTTCCAGATATTCCTGCTTCATCAATATTTCAGCCAGGCGCAGGTGCAGCGGCAGATAAAACGGGGCTTGCTGAATAGCCCGAAAACATATCTCGATGGCGGTCATAAGCATGTTCTGGTTGATGTACTCTGCCGTGCTGGACATTGCCGCCAGAATCACTTCGGTGTTGGGCGCTTCCAGAAATTCCACCCAGGCGCTCACCGACGCGCCGTTTTCGCCCCCCAGGCGGCGCTTGGCCTCAATGATTTTGCTTTCAAAGTCTTTGGTAGACAAAAAATTACTGAGGGCATTAACAAAAGAGAGGGCCTTTTTTTCGTCATCGGCCTCAACATAGGTGTTGACCAGTTTTTGGTAAAGCTGATTCAGCTCGCCGGTGCCCTCCTGGCGGGCGTTATTCAGGTCGATAATCTTCAGCACCTGCACATAATGTCTCAAGGCGCGGATGGCATCGGCCTGGCGGCGATAACATTCGCCCAGCGCAAAATTAACGCCCATTAAATAAGCCGGTTGCTGTCTGGCCTGCTTGAAATGGTCAATCGCCTGGTCAAACTCGCCGGTTTTCATGTACAGCGTGCCCAGCAAAAAGTGGACGGCTGTCGGTTTGAACCCGGCCTTCGCCAGCGAATGATAGGCTTCCAGCGCCTGGGTGTAGTTGCCTCTGGTCTGCCAGTCTATGGCCTGCCCAATGAGCAAGTCAATTTCCGGTTTTTTAAGGGGCAACTTCCGGTATTGCGCGGCGTCTTCAAAGGGGACGTTGGCTAATTCCTCAAGGACAAGCTGCTCTGCCTGTTCGTGGGGGTTGGCCGGGGCATCTGATTCCTCTTCCAGATTATCAAACGAGAAAATATCCTCATCGTCAAAAAACTCGCCGCCCCCCACTTCGGGTTTGGGTTCAGCTTCTGGTTTATCCATTTCCAGTTGAACGTCTCTGATAGACTGCCCCGCCTTCAACGCCTCAAACGAGGCCCGGGCCAGCGCACTGTGCGCATCCAGGCGTAATGCCCCTTCCAGATAGCGGGCCGCTTTTTCCGCCTGGCCATTTTCCTGAAAACAGGCCCCCAAGGCAATAAGTTCGGAAATTGCCAGCTTTTTTTGGCCCAGCCGGGAATAGGCGTGGGCCAGGTTGTTTCTGGCCTGCAGTTGGTCCGGGTTGGCCTTAATGGCGCGCTCCCAAATTTCGGTGGCTTCCCGAAGCCGGTTGTTTTTGGCGTACAGGTTTCCGGCGTAAACGTATGTTTTGGCCGCTTCCGTCAGCCGGCCCACCCGTTCCAGAATTTCGCCCATTTTCTGGAGCGCATCCTGATTGCCGGCATCAAATTTCAGCACCCGTTGAAAAGCCCGAATGGCCGATTCGACCTGTTCCAGTTCAAAATAGGCCGTTCCCAAACCAATCAGGGACTCAACATCTTGCGGAAATTCCTGCAAGGCGGCCCGATAGGCTCTAACCGCGTTGGGCCAGTCTTTATCCCAGCTAAAATTAACGGCCAATCGCATCGACTCATCATAAATTTTGCGTTTACCGGCCAAACTTCACCTCCGTTTGGTACTACGCGGCCATAAGCAGGGCCAAAATGCCCTTTTGGGCATGCAGTCTGTTTTCGGCCTGCGGAAAGAGGGCCGAATGGGGGCCGTCGGCCACCGCATCGGTAATTTCCTCGCCGCGATGGGCCGGCAGACAGTGCATCACTATCACATCAGGCTTCGCGCGCGAAACCAGGGCATCGTTTATTTGGTACGGCGGGAAAACCTGAAGCCGCTTTTGCGTTTCGGCTTCCTGGCCCATACTGGTCCACACATCGGTATAAATCACATCTGCGCCGCTGACGGCCTGAAGGGGGTCTTCCAAAAATCGCAACGTCGCGCCGGTTTCGGCGGCAAATTTTTGGGCCGTCGCCACATATTTTTCTTCGATTTGGTAGCCGGCGGGCGCGGCAACCGTAAAATCAACCCCCAGTTTGGCGGCCACAAACATCAGCGAGCGGGCCACGTTGTTGCCGTCACCCACGTAGGTCAGCTTCAGGCCGTCGAATGAGCCTTTGTGTTCGATGATGGTCAAAAAGTCGCCCATCGCCTGGCAGGGATGGTTAAAATCGCTCAGGCCATTGATGACCGGCACCCCGGCGTTTTCGGCCAGTTGCACCATGTGGTCATGAGAAAAGGTGCGGGCCATAATGCCGTTAACGTAGCCGGACAGCACGTGGGCCACATCGGGCACAGATTCCCGCCCGCCCAGGCCAATTTCGTTGGGCGAGAGGTACAGGGCGTGTCCGCCCAGGTGCAACATACCCACATCAAACGAAACTCGCGTGCGCAGCGACGGCTTTTGAAAGACCATTGCCAGCACCTTGCCTTCAAGAATCGGCTTGTTGCCGCCCGCTTTCCATTCTTCCTTCAGCGCAATGGCTTTGTTCAATACTTGCCAAATTTCCTCGGCAGAAAGGTCAACCAGGCTGATGAAGTGTTTCATAACGATTTTCTCTCCTTAAATTGGTTTCGGGTTTGGTGTTTCGGGTTTAAGGTTCCTGTTCAAAGTATACCACAATTTGGCAGGGGTTACATGTTGACTGATGCCTGTCATGCCCGAATGTCTTTATCGGGCATCCACATCTGTTTCTTCTGCGCCCAGACCTGCTGGTAGATATTCAGCCAGGGCGTAACGGCGATATTTTTCAGGGGGAGGCCGGCCAGCACGGCCCGCAATTTATGCGGCGACCACGTTCTGCCGGGCATTAATTTTGCGTCCCACCCAATGCGATTAGTGGTCAGCAACAGGCCGTCCGGGGCCAGCAAGCGGGTCAATTCCTGCAAACCGGCCTGCGGGCGGGGAAAAAATTCCAGGGCCTCCAGACAGGTGACGGTCTGCGCCCCCCCGGTTGGGAAGGGCAGATGCATGGCATCGGCCACCACCAGGGGCAAACCGGGTATTGAGCAGCGAGCCACGGCCAGCATGCGCCGGGAGTGGTCTACGCCAATGATAACGCCCTGAAAGCCGGCCATTTTCAACATGGCCGCAGGCAGCCGGCCGGTGCCGGTGGCTACATCAATCAGGATGCCGTCAAACGCATCGCCCAGCGCCCGGCCCAGCGGCCATGCCAAAAACCGAAGCTCTTCCTGTTCGTCAAATTCCTTGATGTCATTATACCGGGGGGCCACTCTATCGTACAACAAGGTCACAACTTTTTGCCCCAGGTACACTCCTTCGGCTATGATGAGCTGCCAGTACAAAAACAGGCCCACGCCGACGGTCAGACCAATGCCCAGCGTCCAGGCCATATCAGCCCCACCCGCCCAAAGCCAGCGCCCCCGCCAGATAGCCCGTCGACAGCAAAAGCTGCCAGTGCGCCGCCGTTTGGGGCCACGCCGCTTTTTGCTGTTGGGCCGCCCATCGAAAGAGGAGGCTGAAAATGGTCGAAAGGGATACCACCGCCCCGGCTATCGGGTGGGCCAGGGCAAATAAAAGTATGGCGGCCACCCCTTGCCCGGTTACCACCAGCCGGTCTGCCCCGGCGTAACCGGCCGTCAGCCGCAAGCTGCCCAAATAGACCACCCAGTACGCGCCGCCCAGCAGCAAGGCCGGCAAAGTCAGCGCCTGCAAAAGAGACAACATCACTATAAAGGGCAACGCAAACTGGGCGATTGACTGCCAAACGTAACGGGGTTTGGCCGACGGCCCGCCTGTGTCTCGCGTGGCCGCCCACAATGAAAACGCAACGTAAACGACGGCTTGGCGGCCCAACAATGCGGCCGTCACCAACGATACAAGTACCAGCCACAGCAACGACTGCCCCAGGCCGTCACCTTGTTCTCGCAGACGGGCCAAAGCCACCGCCGCCCGGTATCCGGCTGAATTTTTGGCCGTGTACGGCGCAACCGGCCTGACCGGCTCTTGTTCCGGCAGAAGCCGCCCCTGCAAAACGGGCCACAGGCGGTTGTCTCGCAACAAATGCCACACCGTCCCCAAAACGGGGTCGGCCAGCAGCCAGAGCAAGCCCAATTTTGCCAGCCAGGGCGCGTTTGCCGCCAAAAAATCGGGCTGAACCTGCAATAAACCGGCGGCCAAAAACGCGCCTGTCACCGCCCAGCCCGGCCCCGGAGCGTACCAGAGTCTATGGGGCAAAAATTGCAGGGCGATGGTGTAATTAACGGATGGTGATTTTTCCATAAGGTTGACTACCCGGGTTGCGTATCAAAATTAACCCGTAAATTATACACCAATTCGGCAATTGGGGTAATGGCGACAGAGAAGCAGCCGGCCGTCACAAAATCAAACCGTAACTACTCAGTACCAGGCATTTGTAACGATAAATAGCAGGCTTTTGCTACCTGCCCCCCCTTTCAGGGGGGGCAGTAAAATCATCCCCCCTCAAGAGGGGGACTGACGCGAAGCGGTTTCTTTGTCAGGGACTGAGGGGGGTAAAATGCCGCAACTGCGTAAGTCCTGTTAAAATCAGGAGAGGCCCGTATAAGGCTGCATCACCCGAAAAACGGCTACGCAGCCTTGTTTTTTTGACACTCGCCTGAAATAGTAGTAACTTATGGCTATCATGGCAATATATTCCACGTTAATTTAACGAACAACAAAGGAGGTTGTTTTTTATGAGTTCTTCAAACCCCGTGGTTACATTTGTAACCAAAACCCTTACCTACAGGGGGGGCAAAGGACACTGGTCCTGGATATTACATCGTCTGGGAGGATTGGGGATTGCAACGTTTCTGGTTTTGCACATTTTCGACATCTTCCTGGTAGGCGCCAGCAAAAGCCTGTTTGAAAGCCTGCTCTTTATTTATCATAATCCGGTTTTCAGGCCGGCGTTGTGGGCGTTGACCTTTGGCGTATTTTATCACGCCTTCAACGGTGTTCGCATCATTATTCAGGATTTTTGGCCCGGCCTGTTCCGGTATCAAAAGCAACTGGTTTTGGCGGTGTGGATTATTGTGGCAATTCTGGTTATCCCGCTGGTTGGGATAGACATCAGCAATATGCTGTCGCATTAAGGCAGGAGACAAAAAATGGCTATTAATACAAAATATGCGCGCACCCCCCGCCCCGGCGGCGGCTCATTCGAGCTTTTTTCATGGTTTTTTATGCGAATATCCGGCCTGTTACTGGCCCTTATGGTCAGCGCCCACCTCATCTGGATGCACTACGTCATCGGGCTGAGCAATATTAATTTCGACGTGATTGCCGGACGCTGGACCGGCCCCAACGGCACCTTCTGGCGAACATACGACCTCTTCCTGCTCTTGCTGGGGATGACGCACGGTATGAACGGCGTTCGATTTGTGGTGGAAGATTATATTCACAGCCCCGGCTGGCGCGTCTTTATCAAAACGCTGGTCGGCCTGATTTTGTTCATTATGGTCGTAATGGGCGCATACGTTATCTTTACTTTCTAACCGGATTGCGGAGAAGAAATAATGAAAATACACAGACACGATGTTGTAATCGTCGGCGGCGGCGGGGCCGGCCTGATGGCCGCCCTGTACGCCGGCAAAGAAGTAGACACCGCCGTTATCTCGAAGCTGTACCCCACCCGCTCGCACACCGGCGCGGCCCAGGGGGGCATTGGGGCGGCGTTGGGTAATCTTGAAAATGACAGTTGGGAATGGCACGCCTTCGATACGGTCAAAGGCTCGGACTATTTGGCCGACCAGGATGCCGTGGAGACGATGTGTAAAGAAGCGGTTGATGTGGTTTTTGAGCTGGAACATATGGGCCTGCCCTTCGACCGCACCCCCGAAGGCAAAATCTCGCAGCGACGCTTTGGCGGGCACACCAACAACGAAACCAAACAGCCCGTACTCCGGGCCTGCAACGCCGCCGACCGCACCGGCCACATGATTTTGCAAACGCTGTACCAGCAATGTATTAAACATAACGTCAACTTTTTTGACGAGTTTCAAATGGTAGACCTGATTATGGAAGGCGCGGAATGTCGGGGCGTGGTGGCCTACGAAATTGCCGGCGGCGAAATTCACGTCTTTCACGCCAAAGCGGTGATGCTGGCTATTGGCGGCTGGGGGCCGGTGTGGAACATCACCTCCAACGCCCACACCCTCACCGGCGACGGCGCAGCCGTCACCTTGCGGCACGGCCTGCCCCTGCAAGATATGGAATTTTTCCAGTTTCACCCCACCGGCCTGGCCAAACTGGGCATTCTTATTACCGAAGCAGTGCGCGGCGAAGGGGGCGTTCTCATCAACGGCAAAGGGGAACGCTTTATGCCCAAATACGCCCCCACCGTCAAGGAACTGGCCTCACGCGATGTTGTCTCACGGGCCATTTATCTGGAAGTGCGGGCCGGCAACGGCGTAGACGGCAAAGACTACGTTCATCTGGATATTACTCCGCCGGTGGTCAACAAATTCTTCAAGGAAGATGATTCCCGCACCCCCAACGGCGAGTTGCGGCACATCGACGCCGAATTTGTCCAGACCAAGCTGGAAGACATTACCGATTTTTGTAAAACCTACGTGGGCGTAGACCCCACCATCCAGCCGATACCGGTGCAACCCACGGCCCACTACGCTATGGGCGGCATCCCCACCGATATAGACACCCGCGTCTACGCCTCTGAAAACAACGAGGTGGCTGCCGGCCTGTACGCCGCCGGAGAATGCGCCTGCGTCAGCGTGCATGGCGGCAACCGTCTGGGCACAAACTCCCTGCTCGATATTGTGGTCTTCGGGCGGCGGGGCGGCAAAACAATGGCCCAGGACGTGAAGGGCAAAGACTTTGCCCCCATCGACGCTGAAAAAGCCGCTGCCGCCGTTGTAACCCGCTTCGAGGCCCTCCGCAACAGCGCCGGCACGGAATCAGTTTCGGCCATCAAGGAAGAAATGCAACTGCTGATGACCGACAAGGTCAGCGTCTTTCGGGAAAAGGCCGGTATAGCCGCAGCCGTTAAACAACTAAGAGACCTTAAACGCCGCTACCGGAACATCAAAATTGAAGACAAAGGCAAACTCTTTAACACCGACCTCCTTGAAGCCTGGCAACTGGGCAACCTGCTTGACCTGGCGCTGGTAACTGCCGAATCGGCGCTGGCCCGCCAGGAAAGCCGGGGGGCGCACGCCCGCGAAGACTTCAAGAAACGCGATGACCAAAACTGGCTTAAACACACCCTGGCCTATAAAGATGATGAAGACCATGTTACCCTCAAATACAAGCCGGTAACCATAACCGGATACCAGCCCAAAGAGCGGGTTTATTAGGGGAAAGGAAAAGGGAAAATGCAAGTAACACTAAAAGTTCAACGATTAAACCCGGAGACAAATTCCATCCCCTATTGGCAAGAATACACCATCGAAGCAGAACCAACCGACAGGGTGCTGGATGGCCTGATTAAAATCAAGGGCGAACAAGACGGCACGCTCACCTTCCGCAGTTCGTGCGCCCACGGCATTTGCGGCTCGGATGCCATGCGCATCAACGGCCAAAACCGGCTGGCCTGCAAGGTGTTGTTCAAGGATATTGGCAGCAACGTTACCGTAGAACCCATCACCGGCCTGCCCGTAGTTAAAGACCTGGTGGTAGATATGGAACCCTTTATGGAACATTACCGTTCTGTATTGCCGTTCTTCATTAACGACGACCCCATTCCCACCCAGGAACGGTTGCAAAGCCAGGCAGACCGCGCCCGTTTTGATGACACCACCAAATGTATTTTGTGCGCTTGCTGCACTACCAGTTGCCCCAGCTTCTGGGCCAACGGCGAATACGTCGGCCCGGCAGCCATTGTGCAGGCCCACCGCTTCATCTTCGACAGCCGGGACCAGGGCACCGACCAACGGCTGGACATCCTCAGCGACCCCGAAGGGGTATGGCGCTGCCGCACCATCTTCAATTGCACCAACGCCTGCCCGCGAGAAATTGAAGTGACCAAAGCCATCGGCGAAGTCAAAAAAGCGATGCTGTACCGCAAAATATAATCTCTCCCAAAACGTAGCATCCCAAAACGCCGCCTGATGACCGGGCGGCGTTTTTTTATCCTGACCTGTTAAATATGGCAAAATTCCGGCATAAATTGCTCGCAACTTTCCCGGTTTTTGTGATACAATGTAAATCAGGTATTTATTCGCAAATTCAGGATGATGTCAATTGGGGCATATCCGAAATTTTGGACTTTTTACATTATTTTTAACATTTCCGGTTTTGTCAAATTTGCGCCTGCGTAAGGTGAGTTATATAAACCTAGGACTTACGCAGTTGCAACATTTTACCCCCCTCAGTCCCTGATGAAGAAACCGCTTCGCGCCCTCAAGCGGGGGGAATTAGCTCCTCCCCCGACAGCGGGGGACGCG
>JAJRUC010000205.1 GCA_024278015.1 Chloroflexota bacterium | reverse complement strand
TGGCGCTCCCCAACACCGATGCCGCCTTTGAGCAATTGCGCCCCGCCCTCGCTGATGCGGGCGCGAAAATCTTCCCCGATGCAACCATCACCATCACCCGCCTGCCCAACGACCCCCGCGAACGATTGACCGCCGTGGTGAGCGGGTAATCCCCTTTAACGTCCCGCAACAGCAACAATGGCGGGGGTGGCACTTTGAGCCAACCCCCGCCATTTTGCCTGGTTTCCACAGGTAAATTTACGCTATGTCCGTTCCACATAACGTGTTACAATTGAATTAATCATCAAATCAATAACGCACAACCCATATTTAACTGGAGGCAAGAGTTATGAACGGGTTAAAAATCAGTACCGTTGGCTGGTCAGTGGGAGGACTGCTTGTAATCTCGTATGTACTTTGCGTAATATGGGATGCCGTTTTTCCCGGTTTGGCGATGTACCCCACTTGGGCAAAGTTGTTGCCGGGCTTCAGTTGGAGCGCCGTCGGGTTGACAATCGGCTTTATTGAGGCGCTGGCATACGGATTTTATGTCGCCGTCATCTTCGTGCCGCTTTTCAACTACCTGCACCGTCGCACAAACACCATCATTCATTCCTGAATGTAAACACCATTGTTTCATCTGCCCCACATCCACCTCATGTAAATTTTTGACCACTACCTTTTTCCGAACATTCAGGATTTACCGTCCGTTGCCGGCCGCACCCATTGTCGGTTCCGGGCAACGCCCGTACCATTTTTTCGCTGCGGAAGCAGCAGGATTGGAACAGTGAATATCTTGTAATTTAAGCAGGAGGTAAAGAAAGATGGTGACCAGACTCAAAGACTGGCCTGTTGATGCTGCTTCATCGAACACAACGGAAACGACCCGCGCAATCCTCTCAAAAATTCTGGAAACTCAACGGCAGCGTAATTTTGCCGTCCGGCTGTGGAATGGGCAGACCGTATTTTCGCCGGCTTCCGGTGTTGAACCGGAATTTACGCTAATCCTCAATCACCCCGGCGCGTTGCGGCGCATGTTTTTTCCGCCCGGCGAACTGACACTGGCGGAATCTTATTTGCGCGGCGACTTTGATATCGAGGGTGATATTGTCGCTTCAATGAAGGCAGGCCTGGCATTTGACAACCTGACGTTGCGTGACTGGTTGAATTTGGCGCGGCAAGTTTACTCTCTGCCTGCTACCGAACCGGAACAGATATTTCGGGATGGCCGCCAACCTGCCCGCCTGCGGGGACGGCGGCACTCGCGTGAGCGTGACCGGGCGGCCATAAGCTACCACTATGATGTCAGCAACGAATTTTATCGCATGTTTTTAGGGCAGTGGATGACGTATTCCTGCGCCTATTTCCCCACCCGCGATACGGAACTTGACACGGCTCAGGCGGCGAAACTGGCGCACATTTGCCGCAAACTTCGCTTGCGCCCCGGTGAACGGTTGCTGGATATTGGCTGCGGCTGGGGAGGATTGGCAGTGTACGCGGCCCGGAATTTCGGCGTTCAGGTTACCGGCATCACCCTTAGCCGGCCACAGGTGGAATATGGGCAAGACTGGGTTCGCCGCGTCGGACTGACCGGGCAAGTCAACATCGAATGGCGGGATTATCGCGATCTGGATCCCAGGTACCCCTTCGATAAAATTGCCAGCATTGGGATGTTTGAACACGTCGGAGAGGCCAGATTGCCGGAATATTTTCAGAGCGCGTTTCGGGTTCTTCGGCCGGGCGGATTATTTTTGAACCACGGTATCGCCGTGCAAAACAGGGCGCAACCAAACTGGATTGAGCGCGCGCTCTTTCATCGCTCACAGTTTATCCAGCGATATATTTTCCCCGATGGTGAATTGGTGCCGGTTAGCTGCGCCCTGGACACGGCGGAGCAAACCGGGTTTGAAGTGCGGGATGTCGAAAACCTGCGCGAGCATTATGCGCTGACATTGCGGCATTGGATCCGCAACCTGGAGGCCCGGCGCCCGGAGGCCGTGCGCCAAACCAACGCGCGCACCTGTCGCACGTGGCGGCTGTATATGGCGGTCTCTGCGCAAGGGTTCGAGAGTGGGTTCATCAATGTTTTTCAGGCGTTGCTGTCCAAAAACAACAACGGACGCGCTCAAATTCCGTTGACACGGGCAGATTTATACACCCGGGACTTGCGCAGTTGAAAGATTTTTGCCGCGAATATCCGTTCCGGGCACAGGTTAACACTGATTTCACGAATTTTTCGTAACTATACAGGGTACCCCCCCTCCCTGGCCCTCCCCCTGCAAGGGGGAGGGCCAGGGAGGGGGTTTCTTCATCAGGGGGCAGAATTCCAGTGTCCCGTCAAACGTTGAATGACAGGTTTTATGCCGACTCGCCAGCAGGGGCACGATGTATCATCGTGCCCCTGCGGATGATTTTGTTAAACAACCGGCAACCCGGTTATTCGACGATTAATTTTCCGTGCAACATCCCCATCTGGCACTGGAAATCATACTCGCCCGGCGCATCCGGGGTAAATTCCAGGGTGACGGTTTCGCCGGTGGGAAGATTGGCGCTTTTGTTAAAATCGGGGAAGAGTACCATTTCCGAGCAGGATGCCGTTTCCTGGCGGGTGAAGTTCAATCGAACCGGCTGCCCGGCTTTCACCACCAGTACGTCGGGCGTGTAGCCGCCCTTCACCACAATGTTTGCTTCCTGCACACCCCCGGCTGCCGCCAAACGGGTTCCTTCTTTTTTGGAGAAGAAGAAAAACCAGACTACTGCCACAGAGAGTATTACCGCTCCCAACAAAACTGCTATATCAACGGGTGTCATTTTTTCACCTCACATTCGTTAATTTTTATGCTGACTGTTGTTGTGGGCATCCGCTGTCGGCATAGTGTCCGGCAACGGATGCCCGTAATTTTTTATTTTACCGACGGTTTGAAGCTTTTTAACCGCAATGCGTTGCTGACGACGGTCACACTGCTGAGCGCCATTGCCGCGCTGGCGATGATGGGGCT
>JAJRUC010000204.1 GCA_024278015.1 Chloroflexota bacterium | reverse complement strand
TGGCCGAAGCGGGCTATCCCGACGGCTTGCAAGTTACCCTGGCTACCAAAAACGACCAGAACGAACCGGAACTGGCCCAGGCCCTGAAAGAACTGGCCGCCCCCGGAGGCTTTGACATCAAGCTGGACATCACCGAGCCGGGTGGCTACTGGGACCGCTGGACGGAAGTTGACCTGGGGATTACCTCCTGGACGCACCGCCCGCTTGATACGATGGTGTTGCCGCTGGCCTACACCAAAGAAGCCATTGGCGCATGGAATGAAACTCGCTGGTCTGATGACGAGTTTGAAACCCTGCTGCGCCAGGCAGAAGGAACCCTGGACGTGGAAGCGCGCCGCAAAATCATGTGCCAAATCGAAGACATTATGCAAGACCGCGGCCCCATTGGGAACAGCTTCTGGAAAAACGTGTGGAACATCACCCGCTCTGAATTTAAAAATGTTCAGGGGCATCCTACCGCCTATGACCTCCTCTACGAAGTCTGGAAAGATGCCTGAACCCGCGTCACCCAAAACCGGAATTTAGAAGACAGGAGATTGGGAGAGAGATTGTACTCTCCCATCTCCTGATTTTTACAGGAGCAAGCCTATGGCCCGATTTATTGCGCGCAGTATTCTTTCAACCATTACCACCATGCTTCTGGTTTCCATGGCCCTTTTTTTGCTGCTGGAAGTGGGCAGCGGCGACATCACCGTTAAAATCCTGGGCGTCTTTTCCACGCCGGAGCAGCGCGCCTCGTACCGCGCCCAACTGGGGTTAAACGCCCCGGCGTGGCAGCGTTATGTCGATTGGCTGATTGGCAATGACTGGCGGGCCGCAAAGCGCGTCGGCTATCCGTTGGTAACGGCCACCAACCCCCAAACTGACGAAAAAGACTGGTGGGCCGATGTTGACGGCCAATTAACCCGCTGGAAACTGGAAGACGGCCACCTGCAAGCCCTGGAACGCCAGGCCGACGGGTCAACCACATCCCACCTGGTCAGCGGAAAATGGCAAACCAACGCCGCCGGGCAAGAATTTTTCTGGGGCCTGGATAACAAAAACAACGCCGTAAAATGGGTGCGGGGCGAAGGCTCGGAAGTTTGGGTGTTGACCAAAGCCGGCTTGCGCAAAGCAGGAGACGGCCCCCAGGAATACATCCCGTTGCGCAAAGGCTTGCTGCGGGGCGACCCCGGCAAGTCGCTGCAATATGGACGGCCGGTAGCGGTGACACTCTTCCCCAGAGTCCGCAACACGGCCATTTTGGCCGGCGTGGCCTTCCTGTTCATCATGCCGCTGGCCCTCTTCTTCGGCATTATCGCCGGTATCAACGACGGCAAACCCCTTGACCGGTTCATTTCCATCACCAGTTTGGGCGCAACCGCCACCCCGGAATTTGTCAGCGGCATCTTTTTGATATTGATTTTCGGCATTTGGCTTAAAGCGCTGCCCGCCGTATCCATTTTTTTAAGCGATGACGCCATCTTCAAAGACCCGAAACTGATTGCGCTGCCCATCCTGACCCTGACCGCCGTTGAACTGGGCTACATCATCCGTATGACCAGAGCCAGCATGGTAGAAGTGATGGACTCGGCCTATATTCGCACCGCCATTCTCAAGGGGATGCCCTACTGGCGCGTTGTGCTGCGACACGCGGTGCGCAACGCCCTGATGGCCCCCATCACCGTAATTATGTTGCACGTTAATTGGCTGATTGGCGGCGTGGTGGTCGTCGAAGTGATTTTCGGCTTTCCGGGGCTGGGCAAATACATTTACGATGCCGCCATTTTCGGCGATTTTAACGCCGTCGAAGCGGCGGCCATGCTCACCGTTACCATTGCCATTGCCACCCGGCTGGTTGGCGACCTGGCCTATACCTTCCTTAACCCGCGTATTCGCTACTCTTAACCTGCAAATTCACCGTAACCGTTCTCTGCCTTTGTCGATTTTTACATAAGGAGTCCGTATGGAAGCAATGCAATCAGGTTTGAAGCTGGCCGCTCCGCCCTCTCGCCTGCGCCGAATGTGGAAAAATATATCCATCATCTTCGATTCCCGGGTCGGCACAATCGGCATGATAATGGTGCTGTTCTGGATTGTCACGGCGCTCGTTTCATTATTCTGGACGCCGTACCCGCCCAACGCCACCGATTTTATCCAGAACACCCCGCCCAATATCCAAAACCTGCTGGGCACAGACCAGTTGGGGCGCGATATTCTATCCCGGCTGATGCAGGGCACGCAGGTTATTTTGCTAAAAACGCGCCTGCCCTGGGGCAAGGCCATCCTGCCCGGCGGCGTCGCCATTTGGGGCGTGCTGGGGTCGGTAACGCTGGGGGCCGTGCTGGGGCTTAATGCCGGGTATCGCGGCGGCTGGACAGACCAGATTATTATGCAATTTCTGGATGCCCTCATCGCGTTTCCGGTCATTGTCCTCTATCTGGTGGTCATTGCCGCCCTGGGGCAGGGCGACCTGGTGGTGATTGTAGCCATCACCATTACCGGCGCGCCGGGAGTGGCCCGCCTGGTACGCAGCCTGACCCTGGACATCAAAACCCGCGACTACATCCGCGCCGCCGAAACGCGCGCCGAAACGATATGGTACATTATGTTCAAGGAGATTCTGCCCAACGCCAGAGGCCCGCTGCTGGTCGATTCCATGTTGCGGGTGGGATACGCCATCTTCGCCATTGGCACGCTGGGCTTTTTGGGCATTGGCCTGCCCCCGCCGGACCCGGATTGGGGCAACATGGTCAACGAAGCCCGCCGCAGCATCTTCGCCAATCCGCTGGCGGTTGTCTGGCCGTCGCTGGCTATTGCCAGTCTGGTCATTGGCCTGAACCTCTTCGCCGACGGCCTGCGCGAAGAATTAAGCCGTTATCAAAAATAATCAGGGAGTTTCCATGGTTGACAACAAAGCATCGCCTGTTTTGCAGGTTAAAGACCTGGCCGTGGCCTACAAAATTCGCGGCGGCGAGATTGAAGCCGTGCAGGATGCCTCATTCGTCATCAAACGGGGCGAGGCTTACGGCATCGTCGGCGAATCGGGCTGCGGTAAAAGCACTGTGGCCTGGGCCGTCCTCAATTTTTTGGGGGCAAACGGCTACGTCAAACGGGGCCAGATTAAATTTTTGGGGCAGGAACTGACGCAAAAATCAAAGAGCGAACTGCGCCTGTTGCGCGGCGACCAGATTGCGATGGTCTATCAGGACCCCATGCAAGCCCTCAACCCCTCAATGCGGCTGGGCGACCAGATGAAAGAGGTGCTGACCATCCACCGGGGCATCAGCGACGCCGAAGCCGAAAAACGGTGCGCCAAAATGCTGGAACGGGTGTACATGCCGGACCCGGTCAACGTCATGAAACGGTATCCGCACCAGATTTCCGGCGGGCAGCAGCAGCGCGTGGTCATTGGTATGGCCCTGCTCAACAATCCGGCCCTGCTCATTATGGATGAACCGACCACCGCCCTGGACGTAACCGTCGAAGCCGCCGTTTTAGACCTTATCGCCGAACTGCGGCACGAATACGACACCGCCATTATGTACATCACCCACAATTTGGGCGTGGTGGCGCGCGTGGCAACGCGGGTGGGGGTAATGTACGCCGGAGAGATGGTAGAGCAAGGCACGGTTGAAGAAATCTTCAAAAACCCGCGCCATCCGTACACCCAGGGGCTAATGCGCTGCGTGCCGAAACTGGGCGCCAACAAATCCGAAAGCATCCTCTACCCCATTCCGGGGCGCGTCCCCCCCCCCGGCAACCGGCCCGCCGGCTGTATGTTCGCCCCCCGCTGCGATTACGCCGACAACCGCTGTCAGGAAGAACACCCCGCCTTGCGCGCGCTGGACAACGTTAATGTGCGCTGCCATCTGGCAGAAGAAATTGACTGGAGGCAATGGACCCCGACGGAAGATGTCATTGCCCCGCCCGCCGTCATTGCCCAGGCTGCCGCCGACCAACCCATTCTGGAAGCCAAAAGCCTGAAAACATACTATCCCGTCAAAGGCAGTTCGCTGAAAGATGTCTTGGGCCTGGGCGAAAAACGCTTTGTCAAAGCCGTCGAAGACGCCACCTTCCAGATTAAACGGGGCAAAACCCTGGGCGTGGTGGGCGAATCGGGCTGCGGCAAAAGTACGCTGGTCAAAACCATCATCGGCCTGGAAGACAGCACCGGCGGCGATGTGAAATTTTTGGGCTTTGATATAACCGGCAACCTCTCTACCAGAGACGAGCAGGTTATCAAGGAATTGCAGATGGTCTTTCAAAATCCTGATTCGACCATGAATCCAACCTACACCGTGGGGCAGCAAATTGCCCGGCCCATCAGACGCTTCAAAACCGTACCCAACGACCAGGTGCGGGCCGAAGTCGTCAACCTGCTGGAAACGATGCGGCTGGGGGCCAACTATTTCGACCGCCTGCCGCGCCAGTTGAGCGGCGGCGAAAAACAACGGGTGGGCATTGCCCGCGCCCTGGCCAGCCGGCCCGATTTAATTTTGTGCGATGAGCCGGTCAGCGCCCTGGATGTATCTGTGCAGGCCGCCGTGCTGAACCTGCTGCTGGAAATTCAACAGAAATATGATACCACCCTGGTCTTTATTGCCCACGACCTGAGCGTGGTGCGCTTCTTTTCCGATGAAATTGCGGTCATGTACCTGGGCCAAATTATGGAAATCGGCCCGGCGGAAGCCATTTACGCCCCCCCCTACCACCCCTACACCGAAGCCCTCCTCTCTGCGGTGCCCGTGCCGGACCCCACCGCCAAACAAAAACACATTCGGCTGCAAGGCAACGTACCCAGCGCCATCAATCCGCCCGCCGGCTGCCGGTTTCACACCCGCTGCCCGCGCCGCAATCTACTGCCAAACGGCGGCAAAATCTGCCAAACCGAAATTCCGCCCTGGCGCGAACCGGATGACGAACACAAAATTTTCTGCCATCTGCCGACCGATACCCTGACGACGTTTGAACCGGTTATTTCCAAAGAAGGGAATGGATAGTATGCTCGTAAAAGACTGTATGACCCGCCACCCCATCATCGTCCCCGCCACAATGCCCGTCGTTAAAGCGCAACAGATTATGGCCGACAACAAAATTCGGCATCTGCCGGTGGCCGGCGACGGCAAACGGCTGCTGGGCCTTGTCACCCGCCAACGCCTCTCGCTTAAAACCGATACCCTGGGCAGCCTGAATTTGTGGGACATCACCCGCCATCTCTCTAATATGACCGTTAAAAACGTGATGCTGCCCTCAACCAAAGTGCAAACCATCACCCCGGAACGCACCATCGAGCGGGCAGCCCGCATTATGGCCGACCACAAAATCGGTTGTCTGCCCGTTATGGAAAACGGCGGCGTGGTGACAGGCATCATCACCGAAATAGACCTGCTCAACGCCTTTCAGGAGATGCTGGGACTGCCCGTTGAAGGGGTGCGCGTGACGGTGCGCATGCCCAACCGCCCCGGCGAGTTCAGCAAACTGATGACCGCCCTGGGCGACCAGAATTGGGGCGTAATGGGCATCGGCACGTATCCGTCGCCCAAAGCAGACGGATTTTACGATGCCGTCCTCAAAATTCGGCTGGTGGCCGCCGCCCGCGTGGAAGACATTCTCAACCAAATTCCGGACCAGGAAGTCATCGATATTCGCAACGTGGCCTGAGTATGCCCCCGTCATCCGCGCCCCGTCTCACCGATATTCGGCTGGTTGGCCCCGCCGCAGAGTTTGAAATCCCGCCCCCTCCGCTTCAAATTGGAGCCGTGGGGGTGGGCCTCGACAATCGACCCGTCATCTGGCTTAATTATCCGTTTGCGTCATCCGACGCCGGCTCTGCCGCCCCGCCCGCACTTTCGGTGGCCGCCGGCATCATCCGGCAGATAGTGGAACCTGCGCTGCGCGGTATGTCGCCGGCCCGCTTCAAACCATTGGCCGCCCTGCTCGATAGCCTGACCCGCGAAGTGACCACCACCCACACCCCTGCACCGGCCCAACCGGTCGCCATCTCCCGTCGAAACCTGTTGACCGGACGCATCGGCCGGCCGGCCACCGCCCCCGAACCGATTACCAGCGTCAGCCGCCGGGTTATCCCCCCGGCGGTGCGCTACGCCCTGAGCCTGGCGTTGCTTAAAACCGTGGCCTGGGAGCAAAACCGCCTGCCCGCCGAAGTGCTGGCCCACGAGTACGGGCTGTCGCTCTCCCAAAAATCACCCCGCCTGCTGGCCGCTTTCAACGCGCTCACCCCGCGCCACGTTGAACAAACCCATCAATACCAACCGGCGGCCTTCGGCTTCACCCTGCCCCAATCGGCGGGGGCGGCCGAGTTGGGGCCGCAAGCCGAAACGCTGCAAAACCGGCTGCGGGAGGCCGGCGATTTTTTACGCGCCGCCACGCCAACGGCGTACCGCCCGGCTATTTTGCTGAACGCGCAAGGCCGTCCGGGCGCGCTCTTTAATGATGATGCGGGAAAAATTCTGGGGGCGTTGTACGGCATGCAGCATGTCACCGCGCCCTGCGCGCTCATTGTGTGCGACCCGGTTATCAAGGATAGTCTTTCGGCCCAAATCAATTGGCTGAAGGAGTTGAAATCGTATCTGCGTTTCAGGAAGATGGCTGTTACTCTGGCCGCCGGGGCGTGGATGCGGTCTGCGGCAGATGTCCACGCCCTGGCCGATGCCGGCGCGGCGGAGGCGATTTTGCTGGATATGCCGCGTTTGGGCAGTTTGCATCAGGCGATGGAGATGGCCCTGGCCGCCCGGCAACGGGGGCTGAAGACGCTGGCGGCGGGCGCGCCGTCACCCCCGCTTGACGACACCATCCGGCTGAACGCGCAAATTGGGCTGACCATCCGGCCGGATTACCTTGTCATCTCCGCCGAATCGCCAGCGGTGTTGGGGCTGGGACTGGCCCAAACCAACGCGGCCTGCGCCCAGGTTATTTCTATGCAGAGGACTGTTTAAGTGAAGGCCGCTTTACTTTGCCGCCCATCGCTCGATGCCCCTGGCCGATAACCAGGAAGGCGTAAGGGTCAATTTCGGTCACAATTTCCTTCAGCGTATTCACATCGGGGCGGCTGATGGTACAAAACAGCACTACATGGTCTGCTTCGGTGAACATGCCTTGCCCCGGCCAGGCGGTCAGGCCAATCTTTAGCCGCAGCAAAATGCCGTTTGCCACTGCTTGCGGCTGGTCGGTAACGATAAAGGCCGTGCGGATGACGCTTGGCCCTTCCAGTACATAATCAGTAGCCACCCCCCAAACAAACAGCATAATCAGGGCGTACAGCGCCTTCTCCCAGCCGAAGGTCAGGCCGAAAACAGCGATGATGCTGCCGTCAATTATCATGTAAAACTGATTGATGGGCAGGCCGGTTTTTAATTGCAGCACCCGGCTGACAATGCCGGACCCCGCCGCCGTGCCCCGCCCTCGATACACCAGGCCGGTGCCCAGGCCGCCCAACACCCCGCCGTACAGGGCGTTCAACATCAAATCGCCGGAAATCCCCGCCGCCGGAAAAAGCGGGCTGAGCAAATCGACGCCCAGGTTGTACAACAGAACCACGTACAGGGTGCGCACCAAAAATCGAAACCGGCCCAAATAAAAGAATCCCAGCGCAATAGACGGGATATTCAAAAACAGCATGGTTATGCCGTTGGACCAGCCGGTAAAGTGATTGATGATAACCGCCAGGCCCGATACGCCCCCAGGAGCCAGCGAGGCAGGCGCAATGAACAGGTTGAAGGTTACAATCAGCAACCCCGCCCCCAGGGTTAGCTGGGCATAATTCCACAAAATCCCCCGCCAATCACGTAAAACCAGACTCCCGGCCATTGTCTGCCCCTCCATCAGGGGTGTCCGACATTTCGGGAGGACAGGGAGTGTGGGGGATGTTCCCCCGGTTCCCCCCTGCGCTCTTCAAAAATTCCGGACGCTCCCCTCCATCAAGGTCAGTAGTTGTTGTTCCAGCAAATCAAGGCCCGTCCGCCGAATTTCCAGCGGGAGTTCCAGAAAGGCGGCAATTTCCTGCGCCTTTTGCTGCAACGCCTCATCCGGGTTTTGGGCCAGATAAACAATCCGTTTGTAATGTCGAAAATAATCGGCTTTCAACTCAGGAAAGCGGTCAAGCCCCATGCCTTTCAGAATAGTGCCCTCAAATTTCCGAACCAGAAAATCGGTTAAAAACCAGGTTCCCAACTCTTCGGCCATCAGGTCATTCACCAGATTTCCGGCGTACATTTCGTAGCAGTGCAGCCCGGCCACCCGCTTAATGCCGTACCGGGCCAGCGTTTCATCCAGCGCGCCCGCCGTGCCGCAATCGCCGTAGACCACAATCAGGCGGGCGTATTGGGCCTTCATGGCCAGGATGCGTTTTTCTACTGCCGGGGCAATGCGTTGCGGGAATAAATGATGAATGGCCGAGACGCCGATAATATCGGCATCCCAGCCATAGCGGTTAATAATTTGCTGCACTTCCCGGCCCAACGCCCCGCAAATGATGAAGCCGGTTGTCACCGGGCGCGCTCCCGGCGCCGGCGGCGACGCGATTCGCGGTCGGTCGGGGCCGTATCGCCTTGTGCGGCGGCTTTCCGGCGACGGTCGTAGTCTATCCAGGCCAGACAATTTTCATCGTTGCCCATCATCACATCGGCGGCCAGCATAGCCTGCCGCAACTCCGGCGCGGTGGGGTTGGTAATGGCGGAAGTCAGGCCGGAAACAATAGCCATCGTTAAAAAGGCCGCGTTGAGAACCGGGCGGTTGGGCAGGCCGAAGGAAATATTACTGGCCCCGCACACGGTATTAACCTGCAATTCTTCCTGAACGCGCCGCAAAATTGAAAAGACCTGCCGCCCCCCGTAGCGCACCGCGCCGATGGGCATGACCAGGGGGTCGATGATGACATCTTCTTTGGGGATGCCGTAATCCATAGCCCGTTCCACGATTTTTTTGGCTACGGCAAAGCGCACGTCCGGGTCTTCGGAAATGCCGGTTTCGTCGTTGGAAATTGCCACTACCGCCGCGCCGTATTTTTTAATCAGGGGCAAAACGGCTGCCAGCCGTTCATCTTCGCCGGTCACAGAGTTGACCAGGGCCTTGCCTTCGTAGGCTTGCAAGCCGCTTTCCAGGGCGGCAATCACCGATGAGTCGATGGACAGCGGCACATCGGTGACGGCCATAACGGTTTTGACGGCCTGGGCCATAATGGCCGGTTCGTCGGCCAGGGGGATGCCGGCGTTCACATCCAGAATACGCGCCCCGGCCTGCACCTGGGCAATGGCGTCTCGCTCTACCCGGCTAAAATCGCCGGCGGCCATTTCGGCGGCCAGTAATTTTCTGCCGGTGGGGTTAATGCGCTCGCCGATAATGGTAAAGGGCTGGTTCGGCCCCATGATAACTGTTTGCGTTTTTGAGCTGATGATAGTTTCCAACAGGTTCTCCTGTACATACTACCCCTCCCCCACCCTCCCCCTTTCAGGGGGAGGGCGTCGCCGCCGGCGACAGGTGGGGTCGATTAAATTTCCATAGTTATTATGGCCGCACGCCTTGCGATAGTATGTTGTCCGGGCCGTCAGGCCCGTCGCCGGCGAGAGCGCCGCCGGGACAACTTTTCTTCCGAGGCGGAATCCGGGGCGGGCAGATTGACCAGCACTTTTCGATTGGGGTCGGCCAGGGCCTGAGCCATAGCCTTGATGTGCGTCGGGGTGCTGCCGCAACATGCCCCAATGAGTTTGGCCCCCAGATGACGGGCCTTTACGGCGTAATCGGCCATTACCTCCGGGGTGCCATCGTAAGCCAACACATTGTTCACCCATTTGGGCAGACCGGCGTTGGCTTTAGCCACCAGCATGGCGCCGGGTTCGGCCTGGTGCATGGCGTGGATAACGCCTTCGATTTCGCCGGGACCGTTGCCGCAATTACCGCCGAAAGCCGCCAGTTCCAGCCCGCCGAGCGTTTCCAGAGCCTGCACCGGGGTAACGCCCATCATGGTGCGGCCATGCGTATCGAAGGTCATGGTTGCCACCACGGGCAAATTACCGGCTGATTTGGCCCCGGCCACGGCGGCCCTGATTTCATTCAGGTCGCTCATGGTTTCAATCCACAACACATCGACGCCCCCTTCGGCCAGGGCGGCGGCCTGTTCAGCGAAGGCGGCCTGGGCTTCCTTGAAGGTCATGGCGCCCAGCGGCTGCAACATTTCGCCCGTCGGCCCCATCGAACCGGCTACCACCACCAGATGGTCGGCCCGGTCTGCGGCGGCGCGGGCAATGCGGGCGGCGGCCCGGTTCAACTCAACCACCCGGTCTTGCAGCTTGTGCAGCTTCAACCGAAAGCGCGTGCCGCCAAACGAGTTGGTCAAAATCACCCGCGCCCCGGCCTCAATATATCCCTGATGGATGGCCCGGATACGCTCCGGGTGCAACACGTTCCATTCTTCGGGCGGGTTGCCGGAATCCAGCCCGGCGGCAAAGAGCATCGTGCCCATGCCGCCGTCCAGAATAACCGTACCTTCTGTCTCTGTCAATTGCTGTAACTTGTTCATACGCGCCTCTTTTACCCCTTTTCTCGTTTGATAGCCATTAATTTTTCGGCGGTTTCCACGGCCACCGCCGCATCGCGGCAACAGGCGTCGGCGCCGATGTCTTCGGCAAAGGCATCGTTGACGGGCGCGCCGCCGACCAGCACAATCAAATCCCGGCGGATGCCTTTCTCTTTCAGGGTATTAACCACGGTGCGCATATAGGGCATAGTGGTAGTCAGCAGGGCGCTCATACCGATGATATCGGGATTGTGCGCATCAATGGCCCCCATAAAACTGTCCACATCGTTATTAATGCCCAAATTGATAACCTCGAAGCCGGCGCCTTCCATCATCATCGCCACCAGATTTTTGCCGATGTCATGAATATCGCCCTTCACCGTGCCGATGACCAGCGTGCCCACTTTCGGCGCGCCGGTTTCGGCCAGCAGGGGGCGCAAAATTATCATACCGGCTTTCATGGCTTTGGCGGCCATCAGCACTTCCGGCACAAACAGCACGCCATCCCTGAAATCAACGCCGACAATGTCCATGCCGGCCACCAGGCCCTGGGTCAAAACCTCGTAGGGGGTCATGCCGCGAGAAAGGGCCTCGTTGACTTCCGCCACCACTTCGTCGGCGTAGCCGTCGTACAGGTCATCCTGCATCAATTCCAGCAATTCGTCAATCGGCATGTCTTTGATATTAACTTCATCATTCATGGTGTACCTCCGGCATCCGGATTAATGGGTCTGAAATTTATTTATCGATTGCCATCCGTTCTGCCCGTCGTCTGCGGCGTTGGCGGGCGGGCGCAGGCGCGGCAATTTTAGCTTGCGATAAAATATCATGCAAATGCGGAAAGGCATCCTGCTTGTGCGGCAGGTGCATGGCCGCCACAAATTCTTCCTGAAAATCGGGCCGGGCCGCTGTTTCGATATAGGTCACGTCGCGGGCGATGCGTTGCGCCTCGGCGCGTTTGGCCTGGTTGAGCAAGGCGATTCGCGCCCCGTCGCCGGCGGCGTTGCCCACCGCCGAAACGTGGGCCAGGTCGCAATCGGGAATGAGGCCCAAAACCATAGCGTGTTGGGGGTTGATATAGCTGCCGAAGGCCCCGGCCAGCGCAATCCGTTCCACAACGCTGACGCCGGCCCGGTTCATCAACAGCCTGGCCCCGGCGTACAGGGCCGCTTTTGCCAGTTGAATATTGCGCACATCGGCTTGCGTAACCACAATGGGTTGGCCGGTGGCGGTTTGCTCGCCGGAGGCCAGCGCGTAGGCTCCTTTGCGCCCGTTCCAAATGACAAATTCGCTTCGGCAGGCCGGATTAAAGCGGCCGTCCGGCAAAATAACGCCGGCCAGATACATTTCGGCCACGGCTTCGATGATGCCGGAGCCGCAAATTCCGGCGGGCAGGTGTTGTGGTTGGGCCTCCAGGGGGGCCTCCGGGCCGATTTGCCATGCGTCGGACCAGCGTTCATCGCCGATGACCTTGAAGCGCGGGGCCAGCGTTTGGCGGTTAATACGCACTCTTTCAATGGCGCCGGGCGCGGCCCGCATACCGAAGGTAATTTGCGCCCCCTCGAAGGCCGGCCCGGTGGGGCTGGAGGCGCTGTACAGCCGGTTTTTATTGCCCAGTACAATTTCGCCGTTGGTGCCGATGTCCACAAGCAGGGTCATTTTGTCCTGCCGGTACGGCGTTTCGGCAATGAGGACGGCCACGTTATCGGCCCCCACGTGGCCCGCTTCGGCGGGCAAAATGTGGGCATTCGCCCCCGCATGAAGATGCAGCCCCAACTCGCGGGCTTTAATGTCCATTGCCGCCCGGTTGGCCAGGGCAAAGGGAACCACGCCCAATTCAGAAGGGTCGATTTTGAGCAGGATGTGAATCATGGTGGTGTTGCCCACCAAAACCGCCTCGTGAATACGCCGGGCGCGGAGGCCGGCCTGTTTGGCGGCGCGGGCCGCCAGCCGGTTCAGGCCACCGATGACCGCCCGGTGCATTTTTTGCAAACCGTCTTTGTGTTCCATAGCGTAAGAGATGCGGCTCATCAAATCTTC
>JAJRUC010000203.1 GCA_024278015.1 Chloroflexota bacterium | reverse complement strand
CCTTGCCGCTGGCAACGGCAATGACCCGGCTTTGAAAATTGGGCTGCCGGCCCGGGGCAGGCTGCCCTTCTCCGGCCAGATAGTAGGGGTCGGTTTCCGGGAATTGATACGGTTTCACATTCATGCCATCATCTCCCTTACCTTGTAAGGAATGGTTAAGATTCTACTTCCCGTTTTTGAACAACTGCCCGGTTTTGATGCTGCGAATATCATCGGCCACCGGCCCAACCATCATGTCAATAACCCGTTCCGCCGAAGCGATTTCGATGTCTTCCGGCACTTTTTGGCCGGTGGTCAGATAGCTCATGGGGATGCCGGTTTCGCAGGCCAGGGTATAGGCCGGGCCAAGCGACATGGTTTCGTCTGTTTTGGTGAAGATAAAGCCGTTCAGGGCCATCATGCCGAATGTTTCGACAATTTTTTTCATATCCTGATACTGGGTTCCGGCGGAAATTGCCAGATGCACTGTCTTGCGCGGCACAACGGCCAGATAGTCATTTAATTCATTCACTTCGCGGGTGGCTCGCTGGCTGCGGCCCGGCGTATCGACCATAATCAGGTCGTAGTGCGAGCTGGCCTGCACCAAATCTGCCAGTTGTTGCGGTTTGTAGGCCACTTCCACGGGCAAGCCCAAAATTTCGCCGAAGGCTTTTAGCTGGGGAATGGCCGCCACGCGGAAGGTATCGGCGGTTATCATGATAACCCGCGCTTTTTGCAGCCGGCTAAAATTGGCGGCCAGTTTAGCCATAGTGGTTGTTTTGCCCACGCCGGTGGGGCCAACTACAAAAAAGACCCGGGGCCGGCCCGGCGTAATGGTGATGGGCGTTGGGGCGGCCAGCCGGCGACCCAAATGCCAGTGCAAATGTTCGTTCAACACCGATTCATTATCGAGCGCCCAGCGGCTCAGTTCATCGGCTACGGCCTGAATAATTTGCTGGGCCAACTGCGTGCCGACCCCTTGCTCAAGCAAGCGATTGTACCAGGCATCAAGGCTGGCAATGCGCGGCAAGACGGCCCGCCCGCTCGAAACCCGGCTTTCGGTTTTGGCGGCCTGCTTTTGAGAATCCGTCACCTGGGTCATAGCAATTTTCAGGGCGGCCATTTCGTGCCGCAACTTTTGAATATCGCCGTTGATAGCCGGCGTCGGCCTGGGAAAATCCTGCAAATCCGTATCAATGGCCGCGGTTATCTCCAGTTTGGGCCGCTGAAACCAGCCGAACAGCCCGCCGCGCCGTTTTTCTTCCGAATGGAGAATCACGGCTTCCGGGCCAAGTTCGGCCCTGATGGTCGCCATCGCTTCCGGCATGCTGTTGGCATAGAATTTTTTAACACGCATTGGCTTTATACCTTTATCGGCTAAAGTACCTTGCAAACTTGTTTCGATTTACGTCCGGGTCGGCAGCGGCAATTCAATCATGCCTTCAGACTGAACATTGATGCCGGTTGCAATTTCGCTGTAAGACAAAACGGCCAAATTGGGCAAAGACCGCTCGGTAAAACGCTTGAAGGCAAAGCGCACCGTAGCCGAACACAATACCAGCGGCGAATACCCTTTTGTAGCCAAATTCTCCATAGCGCCGGCGGTTATTTCCAGCAATTGCTGGGCGGTATGCGGATCCAGGTTCAAATGAAGCCCCTGGCTCATATCCCCCATCGAATCGGTCATGGCTTTTTCTATACGCGGGCTGAGGGTCAACACATGCAAAGCGCCATCCGCCGACCGATACTGGTTGGAGATGCTGCGGGCCAACGCCCGGCGCACCCCTTCGCCGAGAATGGCGGTATCCTTGATGTTGCCGGCCAACGAGCCGATGCTTTCCAGAATAGTGACCATATCCCGAATGGACACCCGTTCCCGGAGCAGGTTCTTCAGCACTTCCTGCACGTCGCTCAAGGCCAGTAAACCGGGAACCAGGTCTTCAATCAGGGCCGGATAACTTTCCTTAATATTATCCAGCAGGTCTTTGGTGTCTTGCCGGGTTAAAATCTCCGGGGCGTGTACTTTTATCACTTCCGTCAGGTGCGTAGACAAGACCGAGGCCGGGTCTACCACGGTATAGCCCAGGGTTTCGGCGCGCTCTTTGTGGGTGGCGTCAATCCACACCGCCGGCAAACCGAAGGCCGGTTCGGTGGTGGGCACGCCCGGCAACTCTTCAGACACCGGCCCGGCGGCCATCGCCAGAAAATGGCCCACCATCAAACCACCCTGGGCAATTTCCTCGCCCCGCAGTTTAATGGCGTAGCTGTTCGGCGGCAATTGCAAATTGTCTCTGATTCTGATTTTGGGCAGGATAAAGCCCAGTTCCAGCGCCACCTGCCGCCGAATCATGGTGATGCGGTTCAGCAAACCATTCGAGGCGCCGGTATCGACCAGCGGAATCAGGCCATAGCCGATTTCCACTTCCAGGGGGTCAATTTGCAGCAAGCCGGCCACCGATTCGGCTTCTGCCGGTAGTTGGCCCGCTTTGGCTTCGGCTTCTTCTTTAACGTCCGCGCCGGTCGGGGCAGGCTTGGCCTGATGGGTTAATATGTAGGCCGCCGCGCCCATTCCCGCGCTCATCATAATGAAAGGAAATTTGGGCAAACCGGGCACCAGGGCGAAACCGGCCATCATCACCGAAACGATTGCCAAAACGCGGGGGTTGCTGGTAATCTGCGAAACCACATCGGACCCCATATTGTCTTCCGAGGCGGTGCGGGTAACGATGATGCCGGTAGCCGTGCTGATGAGCAGGGCCGGTATCTGGGAAACCAGGCCGTCGCCCACGGTGAGCAGGGTGTAGGTTTGCAAAGACTGGGTCAGGCTCATGCCGTGCTGCAACGCGCCGATGGCAAATCCGCCGATGATATTGACCAGCACAATAATAATGCCGGCAATGGCGTCGCCTTTTACAAATTTGCTGGCCCCGTCCATTGCCCCGTAAAAATCCGCTTCATTTTCGATGGTCTTGCGCCGGGTGCGGGCCTGGTCTTCGGTGATGAGGCCGGCGTTTAAATCGGCGTCAATGCTCATTTGCTTGCCGGGCATGGCGTCCAGGGTAAACCGGGCGGAAACTTCGGCCACGCGCCCGGCGCCGTTGGTGATGACGATGAACTGAATGACCATCAAAATGAGAAAGACCACAATACCGACGATGTAATTTCCCCCGACCACAAAGCTACCGAAGGCGGTAATCACTTTTCCGGCGCTGGCGTTCAGTAAAATCAGGCGGGTGCTGGAGATATTAAGACTGAGCCGAAACAGGGTGAGGATAAGCAGCAATGACGGGAAGACCGAAAATTCAAGCGGCTGCTGAATGTATAAAGAAACCAGCACAATGGTGACAGCCATGCCAATGTTAAAAGCCAGAAACAGGTCCAGCAAAGCCGGCGGCATTGGAATGACCATCATGGTCACAATGCCGATGACGGCTACCGCCAACACAATATCGCTGTTGCCAAGCAGTTGCCGTAGCCGTAATCCGACTGAAGGGGCATTGGTATTGGCATTGACAGTCATACATTTCTCCTGAAAACAGTTTTGCCCGCTTTACTCCGGCAGGGCAACGCCTTCCAGCATATCGCTGTATTTTGCCAGCAGCAGGTCAATTTCTTCCGGCGGCACAGAAATCATGGCCAGAGCCTGATAGTTGGGGACGGGCAAAAATGTTTCGTGCGTCAGGCCGATGCCGTATCGCAGGCAGATAATATCGGCCAGATGAACGACGGCCGCCAGTTCCGGCGCGGTGGGGGCCGCCGGGGGGGTGTGATGAAAGCCGATGGCCTCTTGCAAAACGGCGGGCAAATTCCACTTGCGGGCCAATGCCCCCCCCACCTGGGCGTGGTCGACGCCGTAAAGATACTGTTCCACCTCAAACAGCATCAGCTTTTGCGTTTCGGCCAGGTCAAGCAACTGCTGCCAATCGAGCTGGTAGTACTGGGCTATCATCAGTTTGCCGATGTCGTGCAGCAGGCCGGCGATGTAGGCTTCGTCCGGGGCGGGGTAGGCCACCCGCTGCGAAAGTCGCTGGGCCACCATCGCCACGGCCACCGAATGTTGCCACAACACGCCCCGGGCCAAATTGTAGCCCACCACGCGCCGGTTGAGGGTGTTGGAATACGTAACCGTGAACAAGACCGTCTTGGTGCGCCGAAAGCCCAGGCGCACCACCGCTTCGTGCAGGGTAGAAGCCGGGTGGGTAAAGCCGTAATACGCCGAATTTGCCAGCTTCAGGATGCGGGCGGCCAAAGCCTGGTCCAAAGCGATTGCCGCCGCCACATCACGCACATCAACATCCGGGTCGCTCATCAATTTGATGGCCCGCGTCACATTAACGGGCAACGGCTTGACGTTGTCTACTTTCGTCAGAATGGCGTTCAACCGAACCTGGGTGTTGCTTGTGTTTGCTGAAATCATCGGTCTGTCCAACCTTTTACCACGATGTGTTCCGTTTTGACTTTAGCCGATAGACAAAGGCCAGTACTTCGGCGACGGCTTTGTACATTTCTGCCGGAATAGTCTGCCCGATTTCCACCTGTTTGAACAAGGTGCGGGCCAGCGGCCTGTTTTCAACCATGGGCACGTTGTATTCCCTGGCTTTTTCCTTAATGCGTTGAGCCACCAGACGCCGGCCTTTGGCTACAACCAGGGGGGCAAACATATCGCTCTTTTTGTAGTTCAACGCCACGGCAAAATGGGTGGGGTTGGTGATAACCACATCGGCTGCCGGAATGGCGGCCATCATGCGGTTCATCGCCATTTGCCGCTGTCTGGCCCGAATACGAGATTTAAGCTGCGGGTTTTCAAACCGCTTCATTTCTTCCTTAATCTCCTGCTTGCTCATCCGCATACTTTTTTCATTCTCATATCGTTGGTACAAAAAATCGGCGGCGGCCATCACCAGCATCACAGTAGCCACGCGCATACCCAGCGTTTTGGCAATTTGGGCAAAACCGGACAAGGCCGCAGTCAGATTTACTTGCGAAGACAGGGCAATTGTGGCCGCGTTGTCTCTTAATACCCCGTACACCACCATGCCGATGATGGTGATTTTCAACAACGATTTAATGAGGTCAACCACGCCCAGCAGCGAAAACATACGTTTGAGGCCATTCAAGGGATTGATACGGTTCAGGTCCGGTTTCAGGGCCTCACTGGAAAGTAAAAGGCCCACCTGCCCCACATTGGCTACCACGCCCACCAGGACGACGGTTATCACCAGGGGGGCTATCATTTTTATTACAGTGGCTCCAACCGCCATGCCGCCGCTTCGCAGAGCTTCAATGGTAAAATCCTGCATAGCCAAATTAGAAAAAGTGCGGCGCACCAACCCGGTGTACGCGGCTACGGACCGGGGGCCGGTGGAACTCATCACCCAAAAAGCGGCCAGCAGAATTAAGGCGGTATTCACTTCCATACTTTTGGCAACTTGCCCTTTTTTCCGCGCATCCTGTCGTCTGCGGGGGGTTGGGGCCTCGGTTTTTTCTCCGGCCATCGTCATTCACCACTTACGGATTTGCCAACAACAGCGCGTCGGCTATTGATTGCACAAACAACGTTTTAATAATGGGCAGGGTAATTGTCAGCGTAAAAGCCAGGGCCAGCAAGCCCAGCCCAATCTTCAACGGCAGGCTCAAAAAGAAAACCTGCACCTGCGGCACGGCCCGCGCCACCAACCCCAGGCCCACATCGGTCAGGAGCAAAGCGCCCACCACCGGCAAGGCGATGCGCATTGCGGCCACAAAAGCCTCTCCGGAAAAATCAACCAACTGTTGGGCGGTCAGCGAGGTGAAAACAAATGTACCCGGCGGCACGCGCTGAAAGGTTTGCTGCAAGGCCAGAATTAACCAGTGATGCCCGTTCATCGAAAGAAATAAAGCGGCGGCCAAAAACGAGTAAAACTGGTCGAGGGCCGCGCTGGAGACATTTATCAGCGGGTTGAACAGGCTGGCCGCCCGAAACCCGATTTGTATACCCATTACGCTAACGCCCATGCCAATGGCGGTGAATACCAGATTGCTCACAAACCCTATCAGCGTGCCCAACAATACTTCCTGGGCAATACTGACGGCCAACGGGCCAAACGTCAGAGCCTCGGCGTTCAAAATATTGGGAACCAGCGGCAGCAGCATCAACGCCACCAGCATCGAAACCCCAATCTTCGCCACATTCGGAATATTCCGGCTGCTGAAGATGGGGGCCGTCATAAATACAGACAGTGTGCGAACAAATATTAAAAATAAATTCAGAAATTCAATGCTTGAAATCATAAAATCGTGAAAGGCAGGGTTATTTGATGATTGGACGCCGGGTTGACGGTTATTGGTTCTCCCATACTATTTATATCACAGCCGCCCCAAACCTTCAGTAAACTTCGGGTGAAGAGAGCATAAACTTGGCGTAAAGATATGAAAAAACGCTAAAGTTCTGTATGCGGGCCGCCGAAAAAATTGACAGGGTGGCTTTATTTTTGTTAAAATACAACTAATCGACCCTGATGCTCTCGCTTTAACCCGCAATAAAATTATTTAAAAATGGTGCCGCTCTATGCTCAAACTGCCAATTGATTTGCTGCAACCGGGAATGGTTTTAGCCAAACCAGTGATGAACTCACGGGGCAGTATTTTGTTACGGCAAGGGGTGACACTATCTGATGAATATATTCTCAATTTGCAGCGACGCGGTTTTCCCAGCGCCTATATCAGCGATGGCGATACGGACGATGTTATCGTTGAAGACCTCCTCTCGAACGAAGTGCGGCGCCACACCCAGGCCACCCTGTCTCGTATTTTTGATTTTGTGAAGCATCTTTCGGCTGATTTTGCCAATATGCACGTAGATACCATTGTCGCCGGCATCCGGGATACCGGCGTGGTAAACGCCCTGCGCAGCTACAACGGCTTCAATCAGTTAGATGAAATTGTCAGCAGCATCATCGATGACCTGGCCCCCGGCGGCATCATCACCAATCCCACCTCTATCAGAAGCCATGCCGATACCATTCTCAGCCACTCGATTGATATGACGACTGTGGCTTTGTTCTTCGGCAAAAATATGCGTATGAAATTCAGGGACCTGAAACGGCTGGGGGTGGGCTGTTTACTGCACGACATCGGCAAAATCTTCATCAATCCGGCTGTCTTCAAAAACGGCCCAACCCATCTTTCGCCCACAATCCAGTTGCGCATAAAAGAACATCCCCGCCTGGGCTACGAACTGTTACGCGCCCGCAGCCCCAATGCCGTCATCTCTAACCACATTGCCCTGGAACACCACGAGCGCCAGGACGGGCGCGGCTACCCCCGCCGCATGTACGGCACCAACACCATCGACCGGCCCCGGTTTGACCGGCAAAACATCTTGCTGCTGGCCGAGATTGCCGCCATTGCCGATATTTACGACCTGCTCAGCGCCGAAAAGCCGGCCCAGCAAGCGCTTTCGCCCCGCAAAATCATCAATACGTTGCGCCACCTTTCGGGCACATTTTTGAACAAGGAACTGGTTGACATCTTTCTGGATATGATTCCGGTATTGCCCACCGGCACCAACATCATCGCCAAAACAGGGCGCTTCGGCGGGTATCGGGGTGTTGTGGTGCGGGGCAACAAGAAATATCCTGACAGACCGCTGGTGCGACTGCTGTACAATGAACATACAGACCGGATCATCCCCATTGAAATTGACCTGGCTCACGACAAAACCACCACTGTGGAGGCGATTTTGCATCAATGAGCGATAAAGTAAATTTGTGCGCCAATTGTCATTATAACGCCCCGCCCGATGCAAATTTTTGCCCCAACTGCGGCCAGGTTTTGGGCGCATCCCAAAGCAGCTCGCCGGAAGAACAGGATATGTTCTGGGCCGGCGAACGCCGCCAGGTAACCACCCTGTTCGCCGACCTGGCCTCTTTTACCTCTGCCAGCGAGAAGGCAGACCCGGAAGATGTGGTGGATATGTTGAACACGCTGTTTACCCGGCTGATGGAGGCGTGCGACCGGGAAGGGGGCTACCTGGACAAAACCGTCGGCGATGCCATAATGGTGCTGTTCGGCGCCCCCAAAGCGCACGAAGACGACCCGGCCCGCGCGGTGCGGGCCGCCCTGGCCATGCAAAAGGCGATGGATGAACTTGGCCCCATGATTCGGGAGAAAATAGGCAAGGCCTGCAAAATTAATATCGGCATCAACACCGGGCAGGTGGTGTGGGGGCAGTTGGGGCCGGCCAATCGCCGCGCCCCCACCGTCATCGGCGATGCGGTTAATCTGGCTTCCAGGCTGGAAAGTTTTGCCACGCACGGCCAAATCATTGTTTCAGACGCAGTTTACAACCGCACCCGCCATCTGGTTGAGTACGAAACCTTGAATCCCATTGAGGTTAAAGGCAAAAGTGGCCTCATTTCAATATACAGGCCCCTGCGATTGCTTAAAAAACGGGGAACGCGCCCGCAGCGTATCCGCACCACGGTGCCCCTGACAGGCCGGGACTACGAGCTGGACTATTTACAAAAACACTGGGCCAGAGCCAAAGCCGGGTTTCCGCAAGTTTTGCTGATACAAGGCGAGGCGGGTATCGGCAAAACGCACCTGCTTTCAGAATTTATTGCCGGATTGCAAACCTTCGACGGACATAAACAACCTTCGGTCTTGCAGGCCGGCAGAGATGTCTCTCACGGCGACGAATATCACCCGCTGACGAATCTCCTGAACCAGTTCTTCGGCCTGGCGCCCAACGATTCAGACCCCATCCGCCGACGAAAAATTGAAGACCGCGCCCGGATTCTGGGGATTACCAGCAGCAAATTCATCCCCCTGATAGGATACATTTTGGGCTGGTACAAGGAAGACCCCCGCATGACCACCCCGGATGAAGACGGAAAATCGAGCCTGGATTACCTGTATGTAGCCGCCCTGGACGCTGTGGTAGATCTGCTCTTTAAACAATCTACCCGCCGACCCACCATCATCATTCTGGATGACTTGCAGTGGGCAAACCAGACTATCGCCGAATGGCTTATTCGAATGATTATTACGGGCCGGATGATGCAACATGAGCCATCGAACTACAATTTGATGGTTCTGGGGGCCACTCGTCCGCAACTTGAATCTCCCCTTAGCCAGTTGCAACTTGATGAAACCCTGCAACTTAATCCGCTCACCGAAATGGCTCGCAAAGTACTCATTGGACACCTGCTGCCCGGCGAGGGGTTGCCGCCGTCGCTCATTAGCCGCCTGAGCAAGGAATCTGAAGGCAATCCCTTCTATCTGGTAGAGGTGGCCCACGGGCTGGTGCAATCCGGTCAATTAATTAAAGAGGGCCGGCGCTGGCAGCTAACCCGCCCGGTGCATCAACTGGATGTGCCGCACAGCGTAGAGGGCCTGGTGCTGGCCAAGCTTGATTCGCTGACCCCTGCCGCCAAAATCGTTTTGCAACACGCCTCTATTATCGGACTGGCTTTCCGAAAGGAGATTCTGCGGCAAATTACGTCTATTGAAGATTTTGAGGCCAGACTGGATGATTTATTACAGCGCGGCCTGATAAAGTTCATCGACGAATCAACCGATGACCCGGTATACAGTTTTTCCCAGGCGGTTGTCAGAGAGGTAACGTACAACAGTATTTTGCGCAAAAAACGGCGGGAACTTCATGAAAAAATTGCCAGGCTCACCCAAAACCAGGAACCGCTGCCCACAGATGATATGGATGTTTTGACCTATCAATATGCCACCCAAAGCGGTCAGAAAAAATTACTGGCGTACAACTGGCTCAGTGGTCGACATGCACTGGAACGGCACAACTATCAGGAGGCTTACAATCATTTGCAGCAAGCCTGGACAGAACTAACCGAATCTCCCCAGCCAGACCCGGAACTGGCCTATAATCTGGCAGAGACCTTCGGCGACGCTTGCACCTTCACCAACTATTTTTCTCAAGCGGCTACATGCTATCAAATGGCGCTGAGTATGGTCAGCAACAATCCCCAAAAGTCGGCTGCAATTCGCTACAAACAAGGGCGATTGAATTATTATCAAACCAACTATACCGCCGCATACGAAGACTATCTGGCGGCCCTGAATCTCATCGAAAACCAGCCGGCCCTGCAAGCCGAAATTGAGGTCGGTATCCGGTTGTTGTTTGATATGAGTTAGCTTGCGGCGGGGAACATTACCATTTCGGCCCAAAATAAAAACGCCGCTTTTCAGCGGCGTTTATCATCGGGAACGGCAGCAGGAAACCCTACAAATTATCTTCGTCATCCACAAAAAAATCAGGGCCGGTGGTACGCACAACACCCTGCTGAACTTTGGCGTAGCCTACCAGAATTAACATAGCCACCAGCGCAATCACAAACAATACATCCATAATGTTTTCTCCCAGGTGAAGTTGCTTCCCTGCTGAATATAGACCGAATTATACTCCAGACCCGCCGCCAATGCAACCGCAAGCCTACGGTATAACAGCGAAATCTCTACGCTAAATTGCCTATTTCGGCCAATTATTGTCAACTCATGTCGCTTTCCCGGCGGCGAGGCAGTTGTTTGTGGGGCAAAATGGCGCGGATAATTGTCCCTTTGTTCAAGGCAGACTGAATGGAAATATCGCCGCCGAACAGGTTGGCCCGTTCTTCCAGGCCCAGCAACCCGAATGACCCGTTGCGGGCCAGGTCGGTGGTGTTTTCCGGCACGTCGAAGCCGACGCCGTTATCCCGAATTTCCAGCAGGGTTTGACGATGCAAAAAGCGCACCACCACCATCACCCGGTCGGCGCGGGCATGTTTTTTGATATTGCTCAACGCCTCTTGCGTAACGCGAAAGATGGCTACTTCCAAATCCGGCGAAAGGCCGGAGGCGTCGCCCTCAATCTCCAATTGAGCCGAAACCCCCGCATCCTGCTCCAGACGGCCAACCAGGTATTGCAACGCCGGAATCAGGCCCAGATCCTCCAGCGCCAGGGGGCGCAAATCGCGGCTGAATTGCCGGATGCCGGCGATACTTTCCTTCACCATCGCGCGCACTTCGGTTAGTTGGCGCCGGCTGTCGGCCACAGATTGTTCGCCCAGCATCTCGCGGGCCAGCTCAATTTGCTGGCCGATGGCTATCAGGTTTTGCACGGTCCCGTCGTGCAGGTCGCGGGCAATGCGCTTGCGCTCTTCTTCCTGAGAATCAGTGACGGAGGCCACGTACTCTTGCAGCCCGGCCCGATAGCTGCCGAGCTGGTTGACCATATGGTTAAAAGCCCGGCCCAAAGCCCGAATCTCTTTGATGCGGCTTAAGCCCACATGCGTTTTGTAATCGCCGGCGGCAATTTGCCGGGTTTGGCGCGCCAGTTTTTCCAGCGGCTCGGTGATACGGCGCACGGCCCACAGCACCACAAAACTCAGGCCCACCGTGCCCAACGTTAAAATGGCGGCGATGAAAATAACGCTCAAACGCAACGGCCACACCGCCTGAGTCCATGACTCGGCCACAAAAATCCCCCAGCCAATCGAAGCAAGGGGGGCGTAGCCCACCACCGTGCGGCCTGATTCTTCCCCTTCAAACAAGCCTGCCCCCACTTCGGGTTGCGCCCAAAACGCCCGCACTTCCGGCCGGGCACTAAAATCGCTGCCGATAAATTCGGCTTGCGGGTGAAAGATAACGTGCCCTTCTCTATCGACCAGGTAGACCGTGGCCCCGGACAGCCCTGTATTTTGATAGATGCCGGCTCCCAGCCGCCGATTATCCAGATAATACCGGCCCAGCAAGCTGCCCGCAAACCGGCCAGCTTCATCGTAAACGGGCACAGCGATGCCCACCATCGGCCGGCCGGTTTCCGCCTCGACGAAGACATCAAGAAACAACGGCGTTTGGGCCGCCAACGAAGGCAGGGCCTGAATGGCGGGGGGCGTGTATCGCCTGCCCGGCCCGCCGGCGGAGAGAGGATAGCCGGTCAGGGCCACGCCGCCGGCATCCAGCACTACAATGCCGCCGCCTGCCGGCGGAGCCGGCAGATAGCTGTAGGCATCGAAGACGGCGGGCATTTGCTCAAGGGCCATCGTTTTGAAGGCGGGTTGGGCGGCCAAAACGCGCAGATGGTCGGCCTGGCCGGTCAGTTGGTCGGCCAGCCGGGCCGCCGCCAGTTGGGCCAAATCGGCGTTGCGGGTTTCAACCATGGTTTTGACGGTTGATTGCAAAATAACCGAGGTAGCGCCAACGGCCAAAATCAACATCAAGGTCAGGGGTAAAACCGTCCAGCCGAAAGCCAGAAAACGCAATTCCTGCCATTTTTTTCGGGTGAAAAATTGAAGGCGCATAGTTTGCGGGCAAATTTTAGCTGCCGACGGTAATCCAGCCCTGCCGCACGGCGTGCATTACTGCCTCTGTTCTGGAATTTACATCCAGTTTGGAGAAAATGTTCGAGAGGTGGGCCTGCACGGTTCTGTCGCTGATGAACAGGGTGCGCCCGATTTCCTTGTTGGTCAGGCCCTGCCCCACCCGCCGCAGAATGTCCATTTCCCGCTGGGTCAGGCCGCCGTAATCCTGCTCAATATTCGAGAGGACATCGGGCAGGGTTTTGCCGCTGGTAAATTGGGAAACCACTTTGCCGGCCACGGTGGGCGTTAAAACCAGTTGGCCGCTCATCACCGTGCGAATGCCCTTCACCAGTTCATCAGCCTCAACGGTTTTAAGCAGATAGCCGTTTGCCCCGGCCTGAAGCAGGGCGAACACGTATTCATCGTCATCGTGCGCGGTTAAAACCAGCACGGCCATATCCGGGTGCGTCTCTTTGATACGGCGCGTGGCCTCAATGCCCCCCATGCCGGGCATGCGCACATCCATCACAATCACATCGGGCCGCAGGTCGGCGGCCAGTTGCACCGCTTCCTGCCCGTTAGAGGCTTCGCCCACCACGGTAATATCGGGATGGCGTTCAATCAGTTGGCGCGTACCGGCCCGCACCACCACATGGTCATCGGCCAGCAAAACTTTTATCACTCCGCTCATCGTGTTTCTCCCAATAGTTTCAACGCTGCATTATACCACATTTCCTTGACCGGGCGATAGGCAAATCTGACATTAATCGGATGTTATCCCCCCGCAGAACGGCATAGTCCATCATCATTCACCATTCATCATTACCCTGCCCCACCAGGGCCGTCCGCAACGAAATCATCTCGCCGGGAATCTCGGCGGAAAGGGCGTCGGGCAGCAGGCCGGTGAGCGTGGCGGGCGTAATTTTGTTGCGCCGGTCTGCCCCTGAAAAGGCGGAAACGCGGACGTAATTATCGGTCAGGCCGCTCCACAAAAAGCCGCCGCCGGTTTGCGTTTTGGTTTCCCACAGCACCGGCAGGGTTTGGCCCAGCAGCGATTGCCGGAAGGCTCTTTCGTGCCGGGCGGCCAGCCGGTGCATGCGCTCGCTGCGTTGCCGGGCAATTGCCGGGGAGATTTGGCTGGGCATGGCGGCGGCGGCAGTGCCCGTTCTGGGAGAATAGCGAAAGATGTGCAGGCCGCCAAAGCCGATTTGGTCAACGAAGGCCAGCGAATCGGCGAATTCCGCGTCGGTTTCGCCGGGAAAACCGACGATGATGTCGGTGGTCAGGCCCAGACCCGGAACAGCTTGCCGGGCCGCTTGCGCCAGGGCCGCAAACCGGGCCTGGCTGGTGCGACGGGCCATGCGCCGCAAGACGGTATCGCTGCCGCTTTGCAGGGGCAAATGCAGGTGGCGGCACAGGCGGGGGTTCTGCCACAGGTTGAAGAAACCGGGGGGCAAATCCCACGGTTCCAGCGACGACAGCCGCAGGCGGGGGATGTCCGTTTCGGCCAGAATGGCCTGCACCAGATGATAAAGCCCCTGTCGATTGCCGCTATCATGCCCAAACGAGCCAAGATGCACGCCGGTCAGGACGGCTTCCTGATAGCCGGCGGCGCTCAATGCCCGAATTTCGGCCACTACTTCGGCGACGGGGCGGCTGCGGCCCGCGCCCCGGGCCACGGTGACAATGCAAAAGGTGCAGCGATTATTGCAACCATCCTGCACTTTTACAAAGGCGCGGGTGTGTTCGCCGAGGCGCTCGCCGAGGCCGGGCAAGGGGTACGACGCTTCGGGCAGGGGGACGGCAGCGGCCGTATCCAGCAAGCCCGCCTCGATGGTTTTTTGCACAATCCTGTCTTTTTCTGTATTGTCCACTATCAGGTCAACATCCAGGGCGGCAATTTCTGCGGGCGAAAGATGCGCGTAGCAGCCCGTAACCACCACGGCGGCGGCGGGGTTCTCCCGCTTCAGACGGCGGATGCGCCCGCGAGAGGTTCGGGCGGCAATATGGGTCACGGCGCAACTGTTAAACACGGCCAGGTCAGCCGCTTCGCCGGGGCCGACAATCTGATGGCCGGCCATCTTAAATTGGCGGCTCATACTTTCCACTTCGCTGATATTCAAACGACAACCGATAAAATCCAGCCGAATCTTCAACGTCTTTTCTGTCCTTGCATTTTAAATTTTCAACTGCCGGCGCTATCGAACCGGCCACAGGTTTGCCTCACGGCAAGCCGCTTTCACGATATGGTTTTCATTGCCCTGCGCGGCCTCAATTCGCCGGGCGCGTTCACATTCCCAGGCATCGACGGGGTCCAGCGTGTTCCAGGCTTCAAAGAGTTTGGCATTTTTGTTGGAGATTATGCCATGCCCCGGATACACATCGTCCATATACATATAGGTACGGGCAATATCGCCATAACGGTTATCGGGCGGTTCGGCTTTTCTGTCTTCGATTTCCATGTTGCAGGCTCCGAAGGCCCGCTTTTCGCCGGGTATCATGGCGTAGCTGTAGTTGCTGCGCAAACCGTTCACCTCGCCGATGGCCGGAACGAGATTATACATATCCGCTTCCATATACTGAAATTCCTCCGACGCAATTTCGGCGCACTGGCGGCCCTTGAAGGGCCGGTTGTTGCGGTCAACGCAGGCCGGGTCGCCGTCTCGCCAGGCGGGGTCGCTTTTGCCCAGCACATAAGCCGGCACAATGTGTTCCCATTCCAGGCGGTAGGCGCGTTTCTCTTTTTTATCAACGGGGATATAGCCGCTTTTTTTATGCGACACCGTTTTATCGGGCGTAAATGTACTGCCGCAATAAAAGGTGGTATCCTGGTCGTAGTAGATTTCATTCAGCAGAAGACGTTTGGCCTCCGGAACAGATTCGATGGTGGTGTTCGCCCGGCCAAGGGGGTCGTCCCGAAGGATGGCCTGCAATTCTTCCGGGACCTCGCCGGTGATGAGGGCAAAGGCCAGCGCGGCCAGGCCTATCAAAACAGAGAGCCATTTTTTGTAGCTCCCTGTTTTTTTTGACGATGATTGAGTGGAACGGGTTGGCATTTTTTGCTCCAGCGACCGGCCCGGTTTTTGAGACGGTCATCATACAAAAAGGGCGCGACCATTTGCGCAGCCGCCCCCCTTTGCCGAAAAATCAACGTTGCGTCATTTACAAATCAAACAAATTCTGAAACTTCATCGCCAGGCCCATATCGCCCTTGAGCTTGATTTTGCCCTGCATAAAGGCGTTCATAGGGTTCAGCTCGCCCCCGACCATGGCCATGTAATCGGCGGCGGCCATTGTCAGGGTCAGGGTGGGGTCATCGGCGGCGGCGTTATCGACGGTGCATTTTCCGTCGGCCATTGTAACCGCCCATGTGCCGCCTTCGTCGCCGGTTAAATCAATCTGCACCACGGCGTTCACGCCGGCAGCCTTTTCTATATTGAAAGCGGCCGGCAGCTTCTTGAACAATTCCTGGGGTGTTTTGGGAATAGCCATATTATTCTGCTCCTTTGTATGTGTCTAATCGATTGCACACTTGCTGCATAAAGTATAGCGAATCTTCATCTCCTGTCAATGCTGCCGGGCGCAATGGGTGCGTTTCAGTTTGGGGCAAGTCCGTGCAGGGGGTGTGGTGTAGGGGCGGCTCGCGAGCCGCCCCTGCGGGTACTGAAATGCACCCGGACGCAACTACCGGCGCTGAATATCCAAATCGTAGCTAATATCGACGATAGAATTGTTTCGCACCCGCAAAAAGTAGGTGGTGTGCGAAACCAGAGAACCGTCCCACGTAAACTCTTGCGTGTCGGTTTTGGGGTCGTATTCCTCCCGCGCGCCCACGCCCATCGGTTTCATGTCATCGGGTGTGCCGCGCAGCCACAAGTCAAGCTGGGGATAGTCGTACAGTTCCACGTTCACTTCATTGGCTACATAGCCCAAACCGGGCGTGTGATGCAAATATATGGTGTAATGTCGCAGTTCCGGCGTTTTTTGCTCCCAGTTTTCAAAGCTGAAGGCGTACCAAATATCTTCGCCGGCGGCCAAAACGCCACGATTATTCCCCACAGAGGCCGTTAGCGGGTCGGCAATCGAATTGCCGGTGGGCGGCGCGGAGGTTACCGGCGGCAAAACCACCTCCGCAATGCGCTCGGCGGGCAGCATCGAGGTGGTGGGCGCGGCAATGTTCGGCCGGCCGCCCAGTTCGGTATTGATGATGTCGCCAATCATCAGTTGATAATCTACCCAAACATCGGAATCATTTTGCACTTTAATGTAATATCGGTCGCCATCAACGATAAAGCCCCGCCAGATTCGCTCGCCGGTCAGGGGGTCGCCGTCTCTGGAGACAATCTGCCCAAAGCCGGTGTTGGTCATATCTTCCGGTGTGCCGCGCTCCCAAATGTGGTACTGGTCGCCGGTGAAGAGTTCAAAGTAGACCCGATTGGCGATATTGCCTTCGCCGGGCGTTTGGAACATGGTCAGAGCCATCTCTTCAAACAACACGTCATCAAAATCATTGCGCAAAAAAGTGTACCAGTGCTGGGCGTGCGGCGCGAGTCTGCCGATGTTGACATTTTGCAGAGACAACGGATTATTGGGGTAGATGCTGTTATCTTCCGGCTGGATGGGTACGGCTACGGTGGCGGCGTTATCCGCCTGTCCGGTTTGGCCCACGGCTTCCGGCCGGGTAGATTTCGGCGTCGCAGCAGCTGCGCCGGGCAGGGTCAGCCAGCCGAGGTCGGCGGCGTTTTTAAGCCAGGCGGCGGCCTGGTCGGCGGGCAGGCCGGCAATGGCCTGGGCGGCCATCAACCATTGCGAAGAAGCCGGCGAATCATCCAGGGCGGACAGGGCCGCCGGTTTTTCTCTGGAAACGGCGGTACGCGCTGCCGTGGAATCTCCGGGCGCTTGCCCGGCGGTGGGGGGCAGACCGGTCAGTTGCGGCACAACCGTCAGCCGATAATCCACGGTCAGGTCGGATTTATTCTGAACGTGAATGTAATACACCTCTGCCCCGTCAACCGGGCCGGCCCACAAGCGCTGGCCGGTATCGGGGTCGTAATCGGCGTCAACCAGTTGGCCGGAACCTTCTTTTCGTCCGGCAGATTTGCTTCCTTCCAGAAAGGTCTTCACCTGGTCAAAGGTGTAAATATCAAATGTAACCTGGCGGGCGGTGCGGCTGTCGCCGGGCTTGAACACCATGTCCAGGATAATTGACCGGATGGCCGCGCTGCCGAGGTCGTTTTGGCTATACGAATACCAGAACGATTGTCCCGGCGGCAAGGACCCCACGTTGAGGCCGCCGGTCAGCAAATGGGCCACATACGGGCTGCTGCCCACGCCGCCTTGTTGGGCAGAGGTGGGCACATCCGCCAATAAACTTAAAGCCACAAAAAACAAAACGGGTTTGGTATACTTCTTCATTATTTTTTCCCCTGATAATTGCGCGTGAGTACCGGAGGGCGCAACTGGGGAGCCTATCATAAAAAGGCCGTATCGTCAATTTTGTTGCAAAAAAAGAGACGGAGAAACTCCGTCTCTGGCTTGCATTGAAACCGGGGGGCTTATTTTTCCTGCCCCAGGGCAAATCCTTTGGTAAATTGTTCGTGCAAACCGATGAAAATAATCAGGGGCGGCAGCATCGCCAAAATAGCGCCGGCCATAACCACGCCCCAGTTGGTGGTATCCTGCACCGTGGTCATGGCCCGCAAGCCAACCTGCACCACCTGGCGGGCGTTTTCGCGGATGATGACCAACGGCCAGATATACATGTTCCACATGTAAATAAACTGAATAAGGGCCATAGCGCCGATGGTGTTACGCGACATCGGTATCAACACGCTCCACAAAAACCGAAGCGGCCCCGCGCCGTCCACGCGGGCAGCGTCGGCCAGCTCGCCGGGGATGCTGGCAAAATGCTGCCGGAAGAGAAAAACTCCGGTGGCGCTGGCCAGGAACGGCACGGTCAGCGCGGCGTAATTATTACCCCAGCCCAAATCGGACACCAGATTAAACAGGGCGATAATCATAATTTCGGTGGGCATCATCAGGGTAAACAGAATGAAATAGAACACCCAGTTTTTCAGGGGAAAATCGAAATATACCAGCCCCAGCCCGGCCAGCATCGAAAATAATGTTTTGAAAATCATCACAATGCCGGCAATGATTAAACTGTTTTGCATATACAGGCCCAGGTCGAACTCATTCCAGGCGGCCCGGTAATTGCTGAGTAACGCCGTGCCCGGCCCCAGAATGGGCGGATAATGGAAAACCTGGGCGCGAGTCTGGGTTGATTTTGAAAAAGCAAAAAGCACCGGCACCAGCACAATGAAGCAAATGGTTATCAAGCCGATATGGGCAAAAATGTCGTTTCGTTGTTTGCGTGTCATCATCAGCCTCCGTAATGCACCCGCGTGCCGGTGGTGCGAAATTGTATGATTGTCAGGCCAACCACCAGCGCGAACAGAATGACCGACTGCGCGGCGGCCAGACCGGTTTTGTAATATTCAAATCCATCGCGGTACAAATTGTAAATCATCACATTGGTGGCATCAAGCGGGCCGCCTTTGGTTACAATATCAATCATACCGAACAAATCGAAAAAGGAATAGGTGATGTTGGTGATAAGCAGGAAAAAGCTCATCGGAGAAAGCAGGGCGAAGGTGACTTTCCAGAAACGTTGCCAGTTGGTTGCGCCGTCGATGGATGCGGCTTCCAGCACCTCGGTGTTGACGTTTTGCAGCCCGGCAATATAAAAGACAACGTTGTAGCCCAGATTACGCCAAATGCTGGCTAAAATTATCAGGGTGATAGCCAGGCGCGGATTGCCCAGCCAGTTCAGTTCCGTGCCGGTCATCTGTTCGGTCAGGTAGTTTATGGCCCCGAAGCCGGGCGAGAACATGAACAGGAAGATAACGCCGGTTACTGCCGGAGACAGGGCAAAGGGCCAAATCAGCAACACGCGGTAAATGGATGCGCCGCGAATTTTTCGGTTGGCGAGCATGGCAATCGCCAGTGAAATGCCCAGGCCGCCCACAACAATCACAACGGTAATAATCAGCGTAACCCAAACGGTGTGCCAGTAACCCGTATCCTGAGCGAGGGTAACAAAATTATCCAGTCCGATGAATTTTTTTCTTAGCCCCAAAAACGCCACGCGATAGGTGGACAGGACGAAGGTTTGCACAACGGGGTAATACAAAAAAACAACCAAAATCAATAATGTTGGCGATAAAAAAAGCCACGGGAGAAATTTCCCTTTGAATTTTGCGGTATACATACGTGCCTCGAAACAAGATTTAAACCACTGCAAGAGCGGGCGACGTGATTCGCCGTCCGCTCTTGCGAGGGTGCATCAACGACGCAGAAGCGCCGCCTGGGCAAAAACTATTCTACCGATTTATTGTATTCGCCAATGGCTTTATCGGCATCTTTCTTGGCCGCAGACAGGGCATCGTCAACCGAAGCCTCACCGGCCAGTACTTTTTCTACTGCCTGCTCAATGATGGTGCGGACTTCGGGGAAGGCCCCAATGAGCGCCCCCTGGGTGGCGGGGATGGGTTTGGTTTGCAACAGTTGGTCGAAGGCGGCGGTGTAGGCCGGATTTTGCTCGAACCAGTTTTCGGCTTTCAGCACATCCACGGCTGATTTGCGGACGGGGAAGTAGCCGGTGGCCTTGTGCCAGCGCACGGCGTTTTCAGTGTTGGTGAACCAAATCATAAAGTCTTTGGCCGCTTGCAGTTCAGCATCGGGATGGTCTTTGGTGAGCCAGATGCTGGCCCCGCCGACAATCACGCCGGCGCGCTCGCTGCTGGCCGGGTAAGGCAGATAGGATGTCCCCAGTTCGAAGCCGTTTTCGGCGGCGTCGTTCTGGCGATTGACGACATCACTGGTGGAGGTAATTTCCATGGCGGCTTGCCCGGAAACGAAAATCGCGTCCGCGCCGTCCCAGTCTTCCAGTTTGCCGCTATAGGCGTAGTAGCCTTTATCGTACATTTCTTTCCACCAATTCACGATAGTTTTGGCGGCGTCGCCATCAAGGTAAACTTCGGTGGCGCGGGCATCGCGGCCATTGCCGTTGTTCGCCAGTTCAGCGCCCATGTTGGCCATCCATTGTTCAAAGAACCAGCCATGCAGCGGCCATGAAATGCAGTTTTTGGCTGCGCCGCTGGAAACGATGGTGTCACATGCAGCCAGCATATCCTCAAAGGTCTCCGGGGGACTTTCGGGGTCCAGCCCGGCAGCGCGGAAGATATCTTTGTTGTAATACAGAATCGGGTTCGAGGAGTTCCACGGCAGCGAGTTGAATTTGCCGCCGATTTTGTAGTAGTTGGCTACGCCTTCAATGTAGTCATCGCCCTGAAATTCCGGGCCTTTAACCACGTCCTGAATGGGCATGAAAATGCCGGTATCAAGCGCCAACTGCGAGCCAACCTCAAAAATCTGCACCACATGCGGGGCGTTGCCCTGCTGGGCAGCCAAAATGGCCGCGTTCAGGGTATCGCGGTACGAGCCTTTGTTTTCTACGCGGACGTACACGCCGGGATGGGTGTAGTTGTAATCGGCCACCATACGCTCGATGAGCGCTTTT
>JAJRUC010000202.1 GCA_024278015.1 Chloroflexota bacterium | reverse complement strand
TTTTGCGCGGCAGATAAAACAGCAGCGGATTGGCAATTGAGTCGATGCGCCGGGTACTTCCGGCGGAGAGCATCAACACCACTCCGGTCAAAATTGCCAGCCCGCCGGCCAGTTGCAGGCCGCCGATGGTATTTTTGAACAGGATAAAACTGTACAGGGCCACAAACAGCGGCTGCGCGGCCCGAATGATGGCCGCCTGGCCCATATCTATCATGGAAAGCCCTTTGTAAAAAAACAAAAAGCTCAGAAACGGCCCAAAAAACGAACCGCCCACAATCCACAAAAAAGCCCGCAAACCGGGCGCGGTCAAATCGCCGGCCAAAAAGCCGATGGTTCCCAGGGTGACGGTCAAAACAATGGTGCGGGCCAGGCCCAAAATCATCGGCGGCACATTGGCTACGGTTCGTTTGGCGATGTAACTTGTCAGGGCATGAAAGAAATTGGCGACGACAGTCAGCAGCAGGACCATCAACATCAAGCGTCCGCCCTGCCAGGTCATAAATCCGGCCCCCAGTATCGTTATGGCTGCGCCCAGCCACTGCCGGCCGGTGAGTCGTTCCCGTAAAAAGAGAATACCCAGCAACAGGCTGAAGATGGTTTCGCTGCGGCTGAAGAAAGAGACGACGGTGGGGTCTCCCAGGTTAATGCCGAAGAACATAAAATAGTTGGCCGCGCTGTTCACCAGGCCCAGCAAAAGCAGCCATCCCCAAAACGGCTTGAGGCTGCTGAAAGAGACTTTATTCGGTTGAAAGGCGTAATAACCCAGCCCCCATAACGAGGCCACGCCGAACCAGATGGGGGTAAAGCCCAGCGGCGGAAGCTCACGCATGGCTTGTTTGGCGGCAATAAACGTCACCGAAACCAGCGCCGCCGAAAGGAGCGTATAGCCCCCGCCCAGCAAACGCCTGCGACTGGTTGGCCCCACTCCCCACACAGGCTCTTTGGGGGATTGTTCAGCCTCCGGCGCGGAAGAAGATTCGTTCATTTTGACTATGGCCTGGCAATTAATTTTTATCAGGCCTATTATAACATAAGCGCGGCGGGATGCGTAATTAGATGAATTACTGAAGTAAATTACTTTCGTAATTATTCTGGCATAAGCATTTGTAACGGCAAATAGCGCTCTTTTGCTGCTGATAAAGAAACTGCTTCGCGTCAATCTCCCCCTTTCCAAGGAAGAAAGTAAAATCCTCCCCCCTCAAGAGGGGGGACTGAGGGGGGTGAATAGTTACTTGCCTGCTTTAGCGCCGGGCCGGAATTATGCTATAATTTCTGGCACAAAGACCCGTCCAAAACCCCGACAGACCATAACAGGAGTTTATACATGGCTATTCCAACAGAAGAAAAACGCCGAAAACCGCCCATCGAACAGGTTCTTTATCCCATTCAGGAATTTATCAAAGCCGAATCATCGGGCGGGTTGTTTTTGATTGGGGCTACAATTATAGCCTTGCTATGGGCAAATTCTGCCTGGGGCGGGGTTTATGCAGATTTGTGGCACATAAAATTCAAGGTCAGTCTGGCCGGAGACTTTTTCAAACTCGATAAACCTCTGAATTTGTGGATTAACGATGGTTTGATGGCGATTTTCTTCTTTGTGGTGGGCCTGGAAATCAAACGGGAAGTCCTGGTCGGCGAATTGACCTCATGGCGAAAAGCGGCGCTGCCCATTATGGCGGCGGTGGGCGGGATGCTGGTGCCCGCATTAATTTACGTAGCCTTCAATTTCGACAAGGAAACTGCCGCCGGCTGGGGCGTTCCCATGGCCACCGACATCGCCTTTGCCCTGGGTATTCTGGCGCTGGTCGGCTCGCGGGCGCCACTGGCACTCAAGGTATTTTTAACCGCCCTGGCCATCATTGATGACATTGGCGCGGTGCTGGTGATTGCCCTGTTTTACACCGATGCGGTCATCTGGCCGGCGTTGCTGATTGGCTTCGGGCTGTGGCTGCTGATGTGGATAGCCAACTGGGCCGGGGTGCGGCATCCGCTGGTGTACGGCCTGCTGGGGATTGCCCTGTGGGTTGCTTTTCTAAAGTCGGGCATTCACGCCACGGTAGCCGGCGTGTTGGGGGCTATGACCATTCCGGCCAAAACGCGCATCAACCCGGCCTGTTTTTTCAAACGCGGAAAATACTATTTGCAAAAATTCTCCGATGCGGCGCTGCCCGGAACCAATGTTTTGACCAATCGCCGCCAGCAAGCCGCCGTCCACAAACTGGAGGTCGTTGCTCAAGCGGCCCAATCGCCCATGCAGCGGCTGGAACACAGCTTGCACCCGTGGGTGGCCTTTGCCGTTATACCAATTTTCGCCCTGGCCAATGCCGGAGTGCTGCTCAATGTCAATTTGTCTACCCTTTTATCCAGTTCGGTGGTGTGGGGCATTGGGTTGGGGCTGGTCGTCGGCAAACAAGCAGGCATTGCCTTGTTTGCGTGGCTGGCCGTCAAATTTAATCTGGCCGATTTACCCGACGGCCTGACCTGGCGGCATATTTACGGCGCAAGCTGGCTGGCCGGCATCGGTTTTACAATGTCGTTGTTCATTGGGGATTTGGCCTTTGGCGCGGGCGAACTGCTCAATCAGGCCAAAATCGGCATTTTGGGGGCGTCGATTGTGACCGGCCTGGTCGGCTGGCTCATTTTGCGCACCAGCCCGATTGTGCCGGCAGAGGCAGACCCCACCCTGCGGCCTCAACAATAACTATTTGCCGATGCAGAATTTACTGAAGATGGTATCCAGCAAATCTTCGGTGGCGGTTTGGCCGGTAATTTCGCCCAGCGCGTCAACCGCCTCCCGCACATCCACCGCAACAAGGTCCGGCGAAAGGTGGTCGGTTTCGGCCACAAGCGCGGCCCGGGTGTGTTCGGCGGCCCGGTTGAGCAAGGCTTGATGCCGGGGGTTGCTGACCATTGCCGCCTCAGACACAAGCACCCGCCCGCCCGTCACCTGCCGCACAATGGTCTGCTCCAGACCGGCCAGCCCTTCGCCCGTTAAAGCCGACATCGGCAGGCGGGGCGCGCCCGGCAAAAACGTGTCCGGCACCGGCTGTGGGCGTGACAGGTCGATTTTGTTTTGAACCAGCAAGGCCGGTTTATCCCCCACCAGGCGGGCAATATCCCAATCCGGCTCCGACAGCGGCGCGCTGCCGTCAATAACCATCAAGGCCAAATCCGCCTGACTGAGGGCGCGGCGGCTGCGGTCAATGCCGATTCGCTCCACCGCGTCGCCGGCTTCGGCCCGGATGCCGGCGGTGTCAATCAACACCAGCGGGATTCCGCCGATATTGGCCGTTTCTTCCAGCGTGTCTCTGGTTGTGCCGGGAATATGGGTAACGATGGCCCGGTCGCCGCGCAACATGGCGTTCAGCAAGCTCGATTTGCCGACATTCGGCTTGCCCACAATCGCCGTTTTCATGCCTTGCCGGTAAATTTGCCCGTAAACGGCGCTATCGGCCAGCGTTTGAATCGCTTGCAAGGCCTCTTGCAACGGGGCCGACATATCATCCAGCGGAATATCCTCTTCCACAAAATCGATAGTGGCTTCGATGTAGGCCAGCACGTTCAGTAATTTTTGGCGCACCCCCGCAACCCGGCGAGAGAGCGCCCCGCCCAGTTGCTGATTGGCCAGGCGCAGCCCGGCGGCGGTTTTGGCTTCGATGATGTCCAGCACTGATTCAGCCTGGGCCAGATCCAGCCGGCCGTTCACAAAGGCTCGCATGGTCATTTCGCCCGGTTCGGCGGAACGGGCGCCCAGTTCCAGTATCAACTGCAAAATTTCCTGCAAAGCCACCGGGCCGCCGTGGGCCTGAATCTCAATTACATCCTGACGGGTGTAGCTGTGCGGGCCGGGCATATAGGCCACCAGCGCTTCGTCGATGGTCAGTTGGCCGGCGGGTTGAACAATTTTGCCGTATGTCAAATAGCGCGGTTTGAGCGTTTCGGCGGGGCGCATGGGCGTAAATATCTGCATGGCAATCGAAAACGCCTCCGGCCCGCTGATTTTTATGATGCCGATGCCGCCGCTGCCCGGCGGGGTGGCGACGGCCGCAATGGTATCATCCAGACTTAAGGCGCACACAGGTTACGGGTCTGCCGGGGTTGGAGTTGAAACGGGGGTGGGAGTGGGCAGGGGCGTTTCGGTGGCGGTGGGGGCCACGGTGGGCGTTTCCGCTGGCGGGGTTTCGGTGGGGAGGGCGATGGTGGCCGTGGGGGTGATAGTCGGGGGGGCGGTGGGGGCCGCCGTGGCCGAAATTGTGGCCGTGGCGGTGGGGGTGAGCGTGGGCGAAGGGGTGACGGTGGGCGGCTCAACCGTGACGGTTTGGGTGATGGTCGGCGTGGCGGTGGGGGGCATCGTTGGCGTGGGGGGCGGGGGCACGGGGATGAACGGCAACCATAATCGCTGCCCGATAAAAACGGTATCGGATTGCAAACAATTGGCCTGTTTAATGGCGGGAACGGTGGTGTTGGTTTTTACGGCCAAAGAGAAGAGCGTATCATTGGGTTGAACCACGTAAATCACCCAGCCGGCGGGCGGGCCGGCGCACGGAACCGGGGTGGGCGGCGGAGGGGGCGGCGGCGCGGTGGGCGTGGGCGGCAGGGGCAACGCGGTGGCGGTGGGGATGGGCGACAATGTCGGCGTGACGGTGGGCGCGGGCGGGGGCGATAGTGTCGGCGGGGCGGGGGGGCGGGGGCTGGGCGGCGCGCTGGTAGCAGTGGGCGCAGGCAAAGGCGTATTGGTGGGCAAGGTCGTTTTGCCCGGCGACGGCGTGGCTTGCGCGGCCACGGCCTGCGTGGGCGTAGCCGGTTCGGTTTGCTCGCTCAAGTCCTTCGAAGCCAGAAAGAGGGCGGCCACGATGGTCAAAAAGACCACAATCAGCGCCCCGAAACTGACGGCTATCTTTTGAAAATCAAACTGGCCCGAAGGCGAAGGGGTATTGGTCACCGGGTAACATCCTCATTTAATGGTCTGAATTTAAATCCAGCGGCGGCACATCAACTTCCTGCCAGGGGTCATTCACGTAATCGACAATGGGCAGCGCAAAATGGAAGGTGGTGCCTTTGCCCATTTCCGTATCAAACCAAACGGCGCCGTTATGGGCCTCAATCAAATGCTTCACAATCGAAAGGCCCACGCCGGTTTCACCCAAACCCTGAATCAAGGGATTATCGGCCTTGTAAAGGCGCTCGAACACCCGGCCCGCGTCTTTTTCGGCAATGCCGCCGCCGCTATCGGTAATGGAAATCCTGAGCCATTTTTGCTCTTCATCATCGGTGGTAATTTGGGGGCAATCCTCGCAATCGGTAATGCCGGCTCGCACCTCTACCATGCCGCCCACGGGCGTGGTTTTGGTGGCGTTACTCAGTAAATTGACCATCACTTGTTGCATGCAGGCCGGGTCGGCTTCTATCACGGGCGTGTGTTCCGGCAAGTTTAGCTGCAACTGAATTTCTTTTTCCTCGATTTGGGTTTTGGCGCCGATGATGGCCTCTTCGACAATTTCAGCTATATCCAGAGCCACCGGATTGATTTCCAGTTGACCGGCGTCAATGGCGGCAATGCCAATCAGGTCGTTCAGCAAACTTTCCATGCGCTCGATGTTGGCTTTAACCCGCTGCAAAAATTTGCGCTGCATATCGCCAATCATGCCCACCGATTCGCCCAGCAACAAATCAACATAGCCGATGATGGAGGTCATGGGGGTGCGCAATTCCTGGGCCAAAGAGGCCACAAATTCATCGCGGGCCTGCTGGGTTTCAAACTCTTCGGTGGCGTCGTACAAAATGACGATGCTGCCGTTGACCTGACCGTTGCCGGGGTTGGTAATGGGCGAAACCGTGGCTTTTACCACCCGCTCGCCCAGCGTGAGGGTGGCAGAGGCCACGCCCTCGTCCCGTTTGGCAGATTGCCGGATAGTTTGCCGCCACTGGTCATCGTCTATCACGTCCAGCATCTTTTTGCCGATGAGTTTGCTGCTGTCCATATTGAACAGGGCGGCGGTGGCCGGATTCACCCGGTCTATTTTACCTTGCTGATTGCTAATCAGCACCCCGCACGACATGTTTTCCAGCTCGGTATTAATTTGGGGGCTGGTTAAGGCCAGCGGCATGGCGGCGGCTTGTTGCTGCTTGCGATGGCTGATGCGCAAGGCGCGGGCCAGTTTTCGGCTGCGCGTTTGCAGTTCCTGCAACGCCCGGCTCAATTTTTGCGCTTCGCCGGCTTCCATATTGGCCTCGGTCAGTTGTTCGCGCAGGGATTTAATTTCCTCTTCGGCCTGCCTGAGTTTCTCGCCATGCTCCCGGCGCGAGGAAGAAATGGTCGCAAGGCGTTTGTTTTCGGCCAGCACGGTTTCAATTTTCCGGCGGGCGGCCTTCATCTGGGTTGACAAGGCGCTGATTTGCTGTTGATAATCGGTTAAACTTTGCTGGCTGCGGCGGGCAATCGATTCCTGTTCGTACAATTTTTGGGAAATAATGGTCGTTTCTTCGCGGCTTTTCTGCAATTCAGCTTCCAGGGCGGCCATTTTTCGGCTGGAATCCTGTTCCTTGTTGCGCAACGTCCAGGCCAAATGGTGCGATTTGTTGACCACGCCCTGATAAGCGCGGGCGTTTTCCAGGGCGATGGCGGTTTGATTCGCCAGCGAGTGAATCAACTGGAATTCGGTGGGGATAAAGGCCCGCCTGGAGTAGGGATTGCCCGCCAGCAACACGCCGATGGGGGTATCGTGCAGGATAAGGGGTTGAATGACCAGCGGGCCGGTTTGGTCCACGGCGCCCATCAGGGCGAACAAAAACCTGAGTTGGGGGTCGGAATGGGCGGTATTGATTTTGACCTGCCGCATCCGTTCCAGGGCGTGTTTGATGGCGTGTTGTTCGCTAACGGGGAAGGAAACCGCCTCGCCGCGCCCCTGCCGGTGCGGGTTGTGGGTGGCAACCAGGCGCAGGGTGTCGGGTTCGTTTTCAAGGGGCAGGGCAATGGCGCACACATCAACATTCAGGGCCAGGGCCACCCCTTTGGCCGCGCCCTCCAGCACCTGGGTGGTGTTGAGCGTGGCAATAATGGCCTGGGTTGATTCAAACAGGCTGATCAAGCCCTGAATTTGCTCTTGCGTAGCCTGACTTAAACTCTTTAAAGCCTGGCGCTGAACATTGATGGATTCGACAACTTCCTGATAAACGGCAATAACCAGAATGGGATAGGCCACCATTTCGCTTAAGCGGGTAAACACCGCCGCGCCGGTTTCAATCAGTTGGCGATTGCCCCAGATAATTTGAAACAGCGCACCCAAAACCAACACCAGCACGCCGGTGGTGGTAAAAATCTGGTCGGGTGAAAGCTGCCGGATTTGGCTCGCCAGCAAAAAAAGGCCGACGGCAATTTGCCACAACAGCCAGACGACGGTTAAATTGCCGGCCACAAGCCAGGCATCGACGGCAAAAAAGAGCAAGGCCAGGCCGGTGTTGCCGATTAAAAACCCGGTTGCCACCAATTTTTGCCGGGTCAGAACCGGCGAGAAACTCCAGGCCAAAAACCCAAGCGATATGACCATCAACGCCTGTTCCAGCGGCACTTTGATGACGGCCGCCTGGGTGGAGAACGCAAAAAAGAAAATAAAGCGCAATACGCCCAGCCACCCGAAAGCCAGCGCCAGCCGCCGGGCCTTGAAAGAAACATCCCGGCGCCAATGCCCCCAGGCAATGGCAAACGATGCTTCAATGGCGAAAAATGTAAACAAGTAGTATGCTAAAGAAAAGCCTGCCGTCGAAAAAATAGCCACGTTTTTTCTCTTTCACCGATTTGGAATCATTATACCATATGTCAAACTGGTTTAACAATCGGTTAATGGGTGACAATAGTCATAGTGGTTCACAAAAATTTGCGCCCGCTACGTAAATCATGAATTTTGCTCTTTGCCTTTTGAATTTTACCTTGTTTACAGGAGGTTAATTTGTGCTGGTTTTAATTGACGGCCACAACCTTATCGGCCAAATGCCCGATATTGATTTATCTGAAGCGCACGATGAAGCGCGATTGCTGGCCCGGCTCAGGCAGTATCGGGCCAAAACCGGCCGCAAACTGATTGTATTTTTCGATAGCGGCGGCGCGTACAAGCCGGCCCAAAGCCGCACCAAAGGGGGCATCACGGTGCGGTACGCCCCGCACGGCGTCACCGCCGACCGGCTGATTATGAATCACCTGCAAAAAATCCGGAATCCGCAGCAAACGCTCGTCGTCTCCTCGGACCGGGCCATTCAACGGGCGGCCGCCCATGTTCGCGCCCGGATTGTGGCCTCGGCCGATTTTGCGGCCCAATTATCGGCCCGCGCCCCCGCCGCCCCGAAAGCCGATGATGATGCGCCCCTGTCTGAAGCAGAGGTGGATGAGTGGCTGAGGTTGTTCAATCAAACCGGAGACAACTGATTTCCCGGCATCGAAAGCGAATCACGTATCCAGAAAATTGAATTTAACCAGCAGGCTTTTTAGCCTGGCCGCGTTTTTTTCCGGGATGACCACAGCCGTATCATCAAGCGGCGCTCCCAGCAGCGGGCCAATTTGCGGATGGCGGGTTAGTTCGCGCAAAATTTCGGGGTGATTCACGCGCAGCACCAGTATCTTTTCCAGTTTGACGCTGCCGGTACGCCGGTTCCAGTTGTGCAGGGTGTCTACCAGCGGTAGCGGAATGTGCGAACTGGTGGCCCGGTTCAAAAAGGCGAGAATTTGCTCCAGGGTGATACTTTGTTCCAGCGCGCCCAAAAAACTTTGGCGGGTAATTTGGTACAAACATCGCTTCGGCTCCCGGTTAACCATCCCGGCGAAGCGGGCCAGTTGAAACCGGTGGTACAAGCCGGCGCCGGCCGGCACCTGAATTGAAAAATCAGACGGGTGGATGCGGATTGTCTGCGGTTGAGGCGCGGAGTCCGGCGGCGCTGCCGGACTTTCCGGAAAGAGAAACGCTTGCCCCAACGATGTTATTTTAAATACCGCCGGCGGGGCCGTGGCATAAGAAGCGCCCAAATCTACAAGACCCAGCGTAAACAGGGTGGCGGTAATTATATGCCGAATCAAGGCTCCTTCCACCGCGTCCCACTGCTCAAACCCCATCAACGGTTCGCCTTGCGCGTTGTAAAGGTACCAGCTTTGATAATCGCCGGCCGGCCGTTGAAAGTTGGGGTCGGTTGTTTTGACGGCCTGGACAAACGCGCTGATTGCTATCCATTCGTTCAGGGGAATCCGGCTCAGGTAATGCAAAATTTTGGCGCGGGCGCGCATGGGGCTGTTTTCCCAGCCGGTCTCTTTGGGGAACAGCGAGGGCACCTGCCACAGGTCGTTCCATGTAGAATCGGTGCGCCAGGTGTGTTGCAGCTGCTGAAGTTGCTCCCATTCGGTTTTTTGCAACCACGTTTTTACCGCCGGGCTGTTGAGCTTGAGGCGCTGCCCCTGTTTGCGCAAAAAATCCATGCGCCGGGCCAGATGCAGCACAAAATCGAACCACGCGCTCGCCTCTGCCGGCTGGTCTGCCGGCGGCAAATTGGTGGAACAGCAGCTAAATTGCTGCTGAACGGCCACCCGGTCTTTGGGAGGAAGGGAATTTTGCGAGGTTAGGCGCACCAAACGGGTTTGCAAATAAACCAGCAGGGTGAACAAATCTTCTCTGGCGGCGGCGTTGCTCTGGTGGATGACCGCCGGCTGCGAAGCCAGGTCAACCTGAAACGGGGGTAAAGCGGCGGCCTGCGGAGCGGGCATCTGCGCTTGCAGGTCTGCCGGGATGAAGATACATTCTTCCGGCCCGTTGACCGTGTGCTGAAAGCCGCTGAATATCAGCCCCCGATACCACAGCCCTTCCGCCGGATTGGGGGGCGACAGCCAGGGTTTTTCCCGCAAAAGCCGGCTGGTGCCCATAGTCCTGATATCGCCGTAAGTGCGGAAAAAGTCGCGGGCATTCATCTTGCCCCCCACAGTCAAAATGGCCGTCAGGGCGGCCCGTTCTGCCGCCGAAAGGTCTGCCAGGGCAATCGCCACCGAGGCCGGCGACAAAAGCGCGTCGGCCATAGCCCGAATGGCCTCCCGACTGTGGTTTTTGGGCGGAGACAAGCCGCGTTTTTCGGCAATGCCTTCCAGCAACGCCAAATTGTGGTCAACCAATGTTTCTTTTAAGGTCTTCATAGCAATATTATAACCGTTTCCGCAAAAAAATTGAACTTGACGGCAGGATACTTGGCGAAATTGTTTTAAACAGCTATAATTTAATCCCCTGTCGACAGTTTTTTCGTGGGCGAATATATATCGAAACAGGTAATGGGCGAAGCTCAGAGGAGGCAACGGGTGTACAAAATCGAAAAAAATTTTATGGCTACAAACTTGCGTTTGATGGTTTCATCAAGGTTGCCGAGATGAAACAGTGGGGTGAAGAATCGAAGAAAACGCTTGTCGGCGCCGCCAACGAGTTTGGCGTATTTGTAGATATGCGAACCTTAAAGCCATTACCGGCAGATGCGCAAGTATATATGCAGGATGGACAAAAATTATACAAAAAAAAGGGATGGTGCGGTCTGTTGTAATTGTAGACAGCGCCCTTACAAAAATGCAATTTCAACGGATTGCCAAACAAACCGGTATCCATGCATGGGAACGATACATTGACGCCTCGTCTATAACTGATTGGGAAAAGGTTGGGATTGACTGGATCAACAAGGGCATTGACCCTGACAACCAGGATTGACCGCCTGACCGGATATTCAACCCGACCACAAACAATGTTACAGGCTTCACTTCACGCCTGACAGTATTGCGAAGCAGGCTGTTTTGCATGTTTGCGACAGGTTAATTCGGCCGAAACTATTAAACAAGGTATTGATAATGGCTAATCAAAAACCGTATGATGAAGGGGCAATCAGCAAATTGCTAATTGCCCTGCAAAGAAACCTGCAACTCATTTGGAAACTGTTCCGACATCCACAAGTACCGTTTTGGGTAAAAGGTATTTTAGTCCTGACTGCTTTATACTGGTTTAATCCGGTAGACCCGCTGCCCCCGCCGCTCAACTTCTTTCCCTTTGATGACATGTTGGCAATTTTGCTGGGAACGAAACTTTTTGTAGAATTAGCCCCGGCAGATCTGGTAAACACCTTGCGTCGAAAAATAGAATTTGGTGATTCCGCAGATGATGAAGTAATTGACTCTGTTTATCGTATCCTGGACGATGAGTAATCTTCTGCCCTGAAAATTATCGCCCGACATCATCATACTGAAAGGAAGCCCCCCTTTATGCCTGATATACACAGCCTCTCTGCTCTGGAAACTGCCGGCCGTCTGAACATCTCTCCCGCCACCCTGCAACGATGGGGCGACGTGTTTGCGGATTTTCTGTCTGCGCCGGCCGATGAACCGGAAACAGCCGAAGGCAGGCGTTACACCGAAACCGATCTGGTTATTCTGGAACAGGTTAAATTGCAGCTTGACGAAGGGCTGGATTATGAGCAGGTCAAAGCCCGTTTAACCGAAGCCCCCCTCCCTGCCCCGCCGCAAACCCGGCTTGTCTCCATTGAGAATGTTTCGGTGACGGCCATCAACTATCTTTCGGAAACAATAGACGAACTGCACGAAGGCCAACTCAGCATTTTGAACAGCCAGGCCGCCAATCGGGAACTGATGGGCGTTTTGATACAGGATAATTTCAATCTGAAGGAAGAAAATAATCGCCTGCGGGAAAGAATGCTCGACCTGGAACGTCATATCGGCGCGTTTCGGCGAGAGGAGACAGCCCGGCAAGAGACAGTTCGCCAGGAATTTGAGGCCAAATTGATGGAAGTGCGCCAAATGGCAACCCGCAATCCCATTACGGTGTTGCAAAGTCGCAGCGGGTGTTTGAGCAGTTTGTTCGGCGGCGGCATGCAGACCATCACTTCGCCGCCGGATTCCCCTGCCGCCGAAACCTCACCGCCCCCCCGGCGGCCTTATCCCAAACCGCCGGCCCCTCCGGAATAATTTAAAGTGCAAAATTCAAAATGAAAAATTTTCGCGCTTCATTCATCATTTTTAATTTGTCACACGCTCCGCTTTCAGAGGCCTTTTTCACGCCGGTCTGCGCCCGTTCAGTTCGTTAAGAATTTGATTGGCGTAGGTTTTAAACTGCCATTGGCCCAAAGCCGAAATTTGTTTGAGCTGTCCATCGGTTTTGGGATTGGCTTTGGCAATGGCTTTCAAGACCTCGTTGGAGAGTATCACATCGGGCACAACGCCCCGTTTTCTGGCGGTTGAATTGCGCCATTGGCGCAGGTGTTCGTAGCGATTTTGGGTGGAAACCGTCATGCGCGGCGCATCGCCCCGTCGCTTGCCGGGTACATGGGGGGGCTGATGCGGCTGGTTCAGCAGCGATAACAGCTTTTGCCCGTTCCGCCTGAGCAAGGCGCGGCTCATCCCCCGCGTTTTTTTTATGGTCGAAAGCGTTTTTGGAGGATGGACGGCCAGTTGCAACAGGGTTGAGTCGGTCATTATCTTAAAGGCGGGGATGTCGGCCAGCCGGGCTTGTTCATCTCTAAAAATGAACAACGTCTGCAAAATGCCCTGTTGCACCGAAGACAGTGATTTAACGCCCTTAAGCCGCCAAAAATCATCGGGTGAAAAGTGCCTGGCCACGGAAATGGCCCGGCTAACCCGCTCAAAGGCCGCCCGCGCCTCTTCCAGTCGGCCTTTTTGAGTCAGCTCCCGCTTTTGCACCGCCCTCAATTGATGCAAATAGCTGGTATCCTGACAGGCGTAGGTCAAGGCCTGCCTGTCCAAAGGCCGTTTGCCCCAATTGTATTGTTGAAACCGCTTGTTGGTTTTTACGCCGAATTGAGCGTACAAAATATGGCCCAGGCCGTGTTTGGGCCAGCCTAAAATTTTGGCGGCAATCATGGTGTCGAAAATATTTTTAAACGAAAACCCGTAATCGCGCCGCAAACTCATAACGTCGTATTCAGCGGCGTGAAATATTTTTTCAATGCCGGGGTCGGCAAAGATGGTTGCCATTTCAGAAATATCAACCGCCAGGGGGTCAACCAGATAATGTCGGGTTTCGGTGGAGATTTGCAGCAAACAGACTTTTTCAAAATAGCTGTACAGACTGTCGCTTTCGGTATCGACGGCTACAAGGGGTGCGGCTTGCAATTGAGAAACCAGCCTGGTCAAATCGGCGGGGGAACTAATCCAGTGGTACGGCAATGTACTTTTTAACTCCTGACACTTGGTGTTGACCATCAGCCACATTCGTGCTTACAGTCATCTTCTGCTACAATTATTCCAATCATAGCAGATTTTACAGGATTGCCAAATGACGAACCCTTCTCTTCCGCCTCATATCATTCATCGCATGCCGCCCAAAGTCAAATGGGATGCCCGTTATGGAGACCCGAATTTCCAGTCGCCCACTCATACCAGCGCTTTTTTGGCCGAATGGCTGCCCCGGTTGCCGTCATATGGTTACGCGCTTGATGTGGCCGCCGGGGCCGGCAGACATAGTCTTGCCCTGGCAAGGCACGGGTTGCGCGTGCTGGCCCTGGATATTTCCACCTTCGGATTGTGGCGATTGATTAACAAAGGTCCGTTGCCGGGCCGAATAGACGCCGTAGTCCTAGATTTGCATCGAGGCTGGCTGCCGGCCCGCAAATTTGACGTGGTGGTCAATTTTTTCTATCTGGAACGAAATATTTGGCCCGTAATAAAAGCGCAACTAGCCCCGCAAGGCCGGCTGGTGATGGAAACCCTCACCGTCAAGCAATTAAGCCTGCCCTTCAAAAAACACGTCCGGCGCAATTTTTTGCTGGAACATGGGGAACTGCAAGCCGCTTTTTCCGACCTGGATATTCTGTTTTATGACGAAGGCTTGCATCGGGGTCGATACACGGCCCAACTTGTGGCCCAAAAACGGTAATCAACCAAAGGCCCGCCCAAACGGCGGTTTTTGGGTTGCGGGTTATTCGCTGTCAGGCCGGGTTTCGGTGGCCGCCGCTTCCGGAGAAGGCGTTGCCTGCCGGCGGTCTTCCAGATTTTGGATGAGACTCTGCAAGCCCGTTTCCAGCGATTTGAGGGCGGTCAGCAAATGGGGTTTTGAATCTGTGTAGGCTTTTTCCCCAAATTCCCTAACTTCGCCCGCCGCTTTTTTTACCTCCATTTTGGCATTGGTCGCCGTGGGCGATTGTATCGCCTCTTCAACGGCATTGGCTACCTGGGTGGCGGCATTTTGCAAACCGGCGCGCAAGGTACTCATCTCTTTTTGGGCATCCTCTTCGTTCCACGTTTTTTTGATGGCGACGGCAATATTTTGCCCCAAAGTCTGAAAATCGGCGGCAATGGCTTCCCACGGATTTTCAGACCGGGCTTCCGACGTTTGTTCCTCGTGTGGCTGTTGGGTATCAGTCATTTATATCCTCCACAGGGTATCAAGAATTTTGTCTGTTATATTATACGCAAGGGATTGAAAAAAGTTTCAGGCGCGGCGAGAAATTTCAGCGCGTTCTGCGGCGCCATTCTTCTTTAAGCGACAGCGAGGCCAGCGACGTGTTTTTATCTGAAAAATCCTTCATCAGCCGATTAAACTTGCTGCTTTGGTCCAGCATTGGAAAGTGCTTTGCCCCGGAAAAGGTAACTTGTTTAAGGTGGGGCAGCGCGTCGTTCAATTCCCGGGTTGATGAAACATCAACGACATCGTCTTTTTCTCCGTAAACCAACAGCACATCGCACGGAGCGTGAACCAGTTGTTCAATAACATTGCTGCTTGCAAACGATTCCAGACTGTGGGCGATGGCCTCCGGGGCGGCGCGGGCGGCTTCCTGTTCCACTTCTTTCAACGGAATCGGCTTCCACCGGAAGACGCGGGCCAAACCTGCGGTGCGGGTGCGGGTATACGTGGTTAAGCGCCGGTCTATACTGCCCGCGTGCAGCGGCAGGCTGATAGCCACAATTTTTTGCACGTATTCCGGGTAATTGTGGCTGAGTTCAAGCGCAACGGCGGCTCCCAGGGCGTGGCCGACAATAATCGGCTGAGAAATACCCATTTCGCGCACAAAATTTTTTACCTGAAGCATATATTCGGTCATGGTGAAGCGCTCGGCTGATTTATCGGAATCGCCGAAGCCCCACAGGTCAAGCGCGTAGACGCGATGCTCTACGGCCAGCGATTCCATAGCCGGCATCCAGTATCGCCATGAACCGAGCCAGCCGTGCAAAAACAGAATCGGCGTGCCCCGGCCAAACGATTCGTAATGAACTACCCCGGAGTTAATGACAACTGCGCTCATTGTTTAAAGTTTGTCGTACTTTTCCAGAATTTTTTTAACATTGTCACTCAGTTCATCGGGCGCAAACGGTTTTAAAAAGTAGGCTTCCGCGCCCAAAGCGGTCCCCTGTTTCACTTCAGCTTCCTGGCCTTTGGCAGACAGGAACACCACCGGAATATCGCGGGTCCGGGCATCGTCTTTCAAATGCCGGCAGGCTTCGTAGCCCGTCATCTTCGGCATCCGCACATCAAGCAGGATGAGGTCCGGCATCGTTTCTTTGGCTTTGGCTACGGCCTCTTCTCCATTGGCGGCCTGGGTTACGTGATAGCCGTTCAGTTGCAAGGCGAATACAATCAGTTCGCGAATATCTCTTTCGTCTTCTGCCACTAAAATTCCTGGAATAGTCATTGATGCGCCCCCTGGATGGTAGATTGACCGGCCGGCGTTTCCAGCCGTTTAATTTCTGAAACCAGATCGTTTAAGGAAAACGGTTTGGTTATTAGGTTGCCGGCGCCCAGGCCCAGCATTTTAATGGTATCGCTGCGGCTGTCGATGGAACTGCCGGTGATAACAATTACCGGGATTTGGGCGGTGGCCTGATTTTTCTTCAGTTTTTTAATAACGGTAAAACCGTCCATGCCGGGCATTTTCATGTCCAGCAAAATTAAATCCGGCGGGGCGGCCTGGGCCAAATGCAAGGCTTCCGCCCCGTTATTAACGCCGGTTACAGCAAAACCGTTGTCGGTCAGTTCTGTGGTCAACCAGTTAACAATATCCTTGTCATCATCAACAACCAGAATATTATTAACCGTGGAAGCCACATTGTCGAGGCGCAGGGTATCAACCAGACGGCCGACCATATCCAGCACCTGCTCTTTGTCAAACGGCTTCACAATGTAGCCTGCCGCCCCCAGCGCCATGCCGCGCTGCCGGGCATCGGCCAGCACAGAGGCAATCACCACCGGAATATCTTTGGTTTGGGGGTCTGCCTTTAATTGTTCCAGAATATCAAAGCCGTCCGCATCATCAAGCATAATATCCAGGGTTATCAGCGACGGCCGGTATTTTTTAGCCATCTCCAGAACGCGCCGGCCGCGCAGCGTGGTAAGGACGCTGTATCCCTCTTGCTCCAGATTGTGTTTGAGCAAATTCAAAATATCAATATTATCATCGACGGCCAGAATACGCCGCCGGTCTGAAATTGCAGATACAACCTCGGTTTCTTCCAGACGCTGGTCTTCCAGCGGCAGCGTAAAGCTGAAGGTGGTGCCTTCATTCAGGGCGCTGTCAACCCAAATTTCACCGCCCATCATTTCGATGAACATTTTGGCGATGGGCAACCCCAGGCCGGTGCCGCCCACCAGCGAGGCGTCATCTCTTTCGGCGCGGAAGAAACGGTTAAAAACCTGGGCCAGGTCTTCGGCGGCAATGCCCAGGCCGGTATCCGCCACATCAATTTGCACGCATTTTTCTGTAGCCGTGGCTGTAATGGTAATGCTGTCGTGCGGCTGGGTGTATTTTATGGCGTTGCTGACCAGATTAACCAGAATCTGGGTGACGCGGTTGGCATCGGCAAAGACGGGCGGCAAATCTTCAGGAATATTGAGCGTTAAAGACAACGCTTTTTCCTGAATTTGCGTCGACAGGCTGGTGACGACGCTGTTGACAAGCGCCGGTACGGGCGTGTGCTGCAAATCCAGCCGCACCCGCCCGGTGTCGATGCGCGAAATATCGAGAATATCATTGACCAGCGCCGTCAGGCGGTCGGCGTTGTTTTTGATAACCTGCACAAATTTACGCTGCATGTCGGTTAATTCGCCCACTTTGTCGGTAGCCAGCAAATCGGTATAGCCTTTGATGGAGGTCATGGGGGTGCGCAGTTCGTGCGAGACCGTAGAGATGAATTCATTTTTGATGCGGTCCAGTTCAGCTTCGCGGCTGATGTCTCGCAAGACAATCAGCGTGCTGGCCGGCGCATTGGGCGAAAGCGTTACGGTTGAGAGAATAACCAGAATGACCTTGTCTTCAATTTCGATGCGATAGGGGGCGGGTTGCGACATATCCTCAACCGGGGGCGTTTCCGCTTCGACGAGTTGACTGGTGGCGATAATGCGTTCCAGCTCATAGGTAAAGCGTTCTTCCGCGCTTTCCGGGGAATTGGTGACAAGGTAGGCCAGTTTTGAATTTTGCAACTGCCCCTGATTGCGCCCCAAAATGGTGGCTGCCGCCGGATTGACAAGTTGAATGGTCTGGTCTTCGTCCAGCACCAGAACGCCATCGGCAATGCCTTTGATGATGGCCTCGTTTTTACGCGCTTCGGCGCGGACGGTGCTGAGCAGCACCCCCAGCCGTTCAACCTGGTCTGAAATGAGGTTGTACAGGCCGGCGTTATTAATGGCGGTGGCAATAATGGGCGCTGCCGCCTTAACCAGGCGCAGATGGTCCGGCGAAAAGTAATCGGCCTCGGTGTGGAACAGCATCAAAACCCCCACCACTTCGTAGCCGGTAACAAGGGGAACCCCCAGCACAGAATGGTGACGCAGGGGTTTGCCGTCCGGCAACCAGTCTTTGTTGGCCGGTAAATTCCCTTCCAGCAGGGGTTCCCGGGTTTCCAGAATTTTTCCGGCCAGCCCCACCCCCGTGCGATAGCGGGTTGGTTGCCCCCCCCGGGGCAAGCCCCGGATGCGCCCCAAAGCCGCCCGGTAAATGAGCGTGCCGGTGGCATCGTCTACCAGTAAAATAGCCCCCTGGGTAATGGGGATACTTTGGCTTAACAGGCCCAGCGCTTCGTTAAGGATGCGGTCCAAATCCAGGCTGGAAGATAACCCCCGGGCCAGTTTGTAAAGGGTATCCACCCGGTCTCTTTCCAGCCGAAGCTCTTCCGTGCGCCGTTCCACCCGTTGCTCCAGGTCTTCGGTAAAACGGTTCAGGCGGTCAACCAGGCGGGCGTTTTCCAGCGAGATGGCTGCCTGGTTGGTAAACAGCGTCACGCTGATGCGGTCCTGAACATCAAAGCGGTTGGGCGTTTGATAATCCAGCAGCAGCAGCACGCCCAAAACGCTGTCTCTCACCACCAATGGCGCCCCTATCACCGCCTGAAGCGTATAATCGGCGGGAAGGGGCACATCGGGCAAAGGCCGGCTGACATAGTTGATAAACCGGGCGCGGTGCTGCCGGATAATTTTGGCGCTAAAGGCAGTTTGGTCATCCAGCAGAACGGTTTGGCCGATGAAAGCGGAGGCGTACAGTCCGGCGCCGGCCACGCCTTTGGCTTGCCGGTCTTCGGTTAGCCACAAAAGAGCGGCATCCACCTTGAAAGTGCTGACCGCTTCTTCGCAAATTACATCGGTAATGGCCTCTAAATCCAGGGTGGCGTTCAAGGTTAGCCCGGCGCTGCCCAATGCGGAAGAAAGTTGCTCTCTTTGCAGGGCATCGTCAAACAGGTGGGCGTTTTGCACGGCTACGGCAAACTGGTCAACCAGGGTTTGCAGGTTCTCTTGCGTTTCCCGGCTGAAGGCGTTGGGTTGATTGTGTTGAATATCCAGCACGCCGGCCAGGTTTCCCGCCACGGTAATGGGAATAGCCATTTCCGAGCGGGTATCGGGCAAGTGCGGCGCGGGCAAAAACCGGGCATCGGCAGACACATCGTTTAGCCGCAGGGGTTGTTGATGGTTAGCCACCCAGCCGATGATGCAGCTATCGTCAAGGGGCAGGTGGCGGTGCGGGGGGATTTCCTTGTAATTAACATCGGCTACGCCCGCCCCGCTTTGAAAAACCAGCCGGCCGGGATGCAGGTCGTCCGGCTGATAGATTTGGACATGGTAATAACTGAATGTTTGGGCAATCAGGTTCACCACTTCGCCGATGAGTTCGGTGGGGTTAAGGATGCTGCTGATGCGGGCGCTAAGCCGGCTGGAGAGCTTAAGATGGGTGGTGTGGCGTTGCAATTCTTCAAAGAGGTTGCTGTTTTCTATGACGGTGGCCGCCTGGTTGGCGAACAGTTCCAGGGTGGTGATGGTCTGCATATCGGGCCGCAGGCCGTTAATCGGCGCATCGACAGAGAGCAGGCCGATGATATGGCCTTCGGCGTCCTTCAGGGGGGTTAGCAGCAGGTCTTCTTGTTGCCACGCCTGCGGATTGTCTTTGGCGGGGCGGCCCAATATCGATTCCAGCACGATGATATTGTATTGGTCGGCCCACACCTGGCGTTCTTCGGTGGGAATAAAGTACGAGTCGCTCAGCCTGAATTGCGGCTGCAACATAACTTCCAGCGCTTCAAGCGGTTGGTGCCGCTGCCGAATTTCGCTCAACTCAACCAGGGGGATGCCCGCGCCGGTGATTCGATGCAGTTGCCCCTGCTCAACAATGCTCAACAGCACCAGATTAAAGCCCACGCTCTCCTGAATAGCGAAGGCAATTTCTTCCAGAATATAGGCCAGCGGCTGGTTCGCCCGAAAGGCGCGGTTGATTTCAGACAGTTTGGCAAGCTGCGTTACGCGGGCGGCGGCCTCTCGACGCTCCTTCACCTGTTCGGCGTAGGCCTGGGCGTTGCGAATGGCAATGGTGGCCTGGTCGGCCAGGGCCTGCACGTAAGAAAGTTGGGCCGGAGTAAAGGCATCGGGTAATTTGCTTTCAAGATTGATAACGCCCTCGATGACGCCGCCTGATTGAATGGGCACCACCATTTGAGAGCGGCTGGGCGCGGGGAAGGGGACATAATCCGGGTCGTGTTGGGTATCGGCCACAATTTCCGGCCCGCCGGCGGCGATAACCCGCCCGATTACCCCGGAAGCGGGGGTGAGCGCGGTCAGGGCATCGGGCGTATCTTCCGGCCAGCCGACATGCACGTGCGTGGTAAAGATGCGTTTTTAAGAGTCGTACAGGGTTACGTTGCCGATGCCGGCGCTGGTGGCCCGCACGGCTTCTTCCACCACCATGCGCAAAATATTGTCAAGCACCAGGGTGCTGTTCAATTCTTTATTGACTTTCTGCAAGCCGCGCAATTCGCTGAGACGCAGCTTTAATTGCTGGTCTGTCTCTTTGTAAAGCTGGGCGTTTTGCAGGGCAATGGCGGCTTGATTAGCCACAACCTGAGCCAGATTTACATCTTCGACGGGATAGGTTTTGGGCCGAAAGGAGAGAAATGCAATTAAACCCAGCGATTTGCTGCGAGCCACCAACGGCAGGGCAAAGAGGCAGGTGTAGCCGGAGGTGTTCAAAAAGGTTTGCACTTCCGGGCAATCGGCGGCGGTATCCGGGTTAATGCCGGCCGGTTTGTGCTGTTTCAGGGCAGTGGCAATGAACGGCGCGTGTCCCAGCGAAAGCACAGGGGCCAGTTCTTCGGTGTTGGCCTCAAGGATAAACGGCTCAAGCTGGTCTGCTTCCTCATTATATTTAACAAT
>JAJRUC010000201.1 GCA_024278015.1 Chloroflexota bacterium | reverse complement strand
GGCCCAGATTGCCTTCATCGACAAACCGATTACCCTTCAGGGCGGCTACAGTCCCGTCGATTGGAATGTGACCAGCCCCCTGAGCAACGCCACCATCTTCCAGCCCACCAATCCGGGCCGCAGCGTGTACGTCACCGGCACCATCACCGCCACCGTCGACGGCATCCACATGACGCAGGGCAATCCCACCGCGTACAGCAACCCCAACGGCGGCGCGGTCTTCAACAACGGCGCGAATTTGACCCTGTCTGCCAATGCCCTGTACAACAACACCGGCCTCGCCGGGGGGAGTATTTTCAACACCGGGGTGTTGACTATGTTCAACAACACCCTGTCCGGCAACGGCACCAGCGCCCTGCACATCGACAGCGGCCGGGCGCTGGTGGAATACAATACCTTTTACGGCAACAACAGCCTGGCTGAAACCGGCGGCGGCAATGGCGGCGCGATTTATCGCAATACCGGAATGTTGACCGTGACCAACAATATCTTCCAGAGCAATACGGCCGACTCCGGCGGCGGGGCGATTTTTGTGGCGGGCGCCGACCCGGTCACCATTACCCACAACCTCTTCTTCGGCAACACCGCACCCACCGACCCGCACGTGTCCGGGGCCATCTCCAGCACCAGCCTGTTCACCGACGCCCAATTCATCGACGCACCCGGCGGCGATTTCCACCTGACCAAAGGCTCGCCCGCCGAAGAGCAGGGCCAGACCCTGGCCTACATCGCCCGCGATTTTGAGCAGCAAATCAGGCCGCAGGGCAACCTGTACGACCTGGGCGCGGATGAACGGCTGCACATTCCCGATGTGAGCGTGGCGCCGAACCATGACGTAACCGTAGCCTCCACCGCCTTCAATACGCCGGTGGTGTACACCCACACCGTCACCAACCTGGGCGAAGACCCCGACGTGTTCACCCTGACGCACGTCAGCAGTTTGGCCGGACAAAACGGCTGGGCCGCCGATTTTTCGCAGGTGCCGGCCACTGTGGCCCTCAACCCCAACCAATCGACCGTCGTAACCGTGACCATCACCACCGGCTCGGCGGGCAGCGGCGGCGTCAGCGACGTAACCGTCATCACCGCCACTTCCCAACTCGGCTTCCAGAAACTGACCAAAGCCATCTTCGATACGGCGGTCAACACCACCACCATCGCCCAGAGTTTTGACGTGGCCTTTACGCCCGATAACAGCCGCACCGTGGCCGGCAACGCCACCGTGGTCACGTACAGCCACATCATCACCAATCTGGGCAACGGCGCCGATACCTTCGGCTTTAGCGCGGCCTCCAGCCGGGGCTGGACGGTTGACCTGCCCGGCTCGCTGCAACTGGCTTCGATTGCCACGGGCAGCGGCTACACCGCCAGCATACCCATCACCCTGACCATCCCCGCCGGCGCGGGCGGCCAAACCGACGTGACCGTCATCACCGCCACTTCGCTCATCAGCGCGGCGGCGCAGGCCACGGTCATCAACACCACCACCGTGCCCCTGGTGCAAGACATTCAATTCGGGCCGGACAACGCCCAATTTGGCGACCCGGCCACTACGGTGGTGTACGAGCATGTGGTAACCAATACCGGCAACGCCGCCGATACCATCAGCTACAGCGCCGCATCGAATCAGGGCTGGGCCATCACCCTGATACCGACCCAAACCACCGTGGCCGCCGGCCAAACCGACGGCCTGCTCTTCCTCATCAACGTGCCGCTGGGCACGCCCGCCGGCACACAAGACGTTTCTACCATCATCGCCACCGATGGCGTGGTCACGCACACGGTCATCAACACCACCACCGTCACCGCCAAACCGGCGGTACTGGTTGGGCCAGACCATTACCAAATTCTCGATGCCGGGCAGTCGATTGTGTACAGCCACATCATCACCAATATCGGCAATGTTTCCGATACCTTCACGTTGGCCGCCGGCAGCAGCCGGGGCTGGCTGAACAGCTTCACCGCCGGGCCGATTTCGCTATCGCCCGGCCAAACCGATACCATCACCGTCAGCGTCAGCGTGCCGTTGGGCGCGGTGGGCATTGTCGATACCACCGCCCTGACCGCCACTTCCGGCGCCGACGCCGCCGTGTTCGATACGGCGGTGGATACCACGCGGGCCAGCCAGCAGCACGGCCTGCAATTCTTCCCCAACCGAAGCAGCAACGCCATGCGCGGGCGGAGCATCACCTACACCCACACCCTGTCGAACACCGGCAACGGCCAGGACAACTTCCAGTTGACGGCGGTCAGCAGCCGGGGCTGGCCGACGGCCCTCCAGTCGCCGGTCACGCTCAACGCCGGTCAGGGCGCAACCGTGGTGGTTACGGTCACGGTGCCGCTGGCCGCCACCGAAGGCATGACCGACGTGATGCGCGTCACGGCCACCTCGCTCATTAGCCCGGCCTTCACCGCCGCCGTCACCGATACCACCACCGTCACCACCACCCCGATTTCGGCGGTGGGCGTGCAACTGGTTCCCAACAACGAGCGCACCATTCTGCTGGGCAACACCACCCTGTACACCCACACCCTCACCAACACCGGCGACGGCAGCGACATCTTCAACCTGTCGTATCGTTCCAGCCTGGGCTGGAGCGTAGCGGTAGACCCGGCGGCCACCGGCGCGCTGGGGCCGAATGAATCGCAGGAAATTTCGGTGTGGATTACGGTATCGCCCTCGGCGGCCATCACCGATGTGGATACCACCATCCTCACGGCCACATCCAGCCTGAATACCGCCGTGACAGACACGGCCACCAACACCACCCACGTCACCGATACCCGCGTGGTAGCCGTCAGCCTGACGCCCAATCGGGTGGGGACGGGCCAACCGGGGCAAACCATCACCTATGCCCACACCCTGCGCAACATGGGCAACGGCTCAGACAGCTTTACCCTGACCATCACCTCCAGCCAGGGTTGGCCGGTGAGCCTCTCGCCCACCGATTCCGGCTTGCTGAACGCCAACCAGTCAATGCCGGTGCTGGTCACTGTCACCATTCCGCTGTCGGGCAGCGGGTCGTTCAACGTGACAAGCGGCACGGTGGATATGACCGTCATCACCGCCACTTCCAGGTTCGATGCGACAATCTTCGATACAGCCGGCGATACCACCACCATCAGTATTACGCAGCCGCCGCAGCCCAGCGCCGTCTATCTGCCCCTTATTATGAAGGGCTACACGCCACCCACGCCCCTGCCGACGGCCACACCGACCAATACCTCCGTGGCCACAGCTACTCCCACGGGTACGCTACTGCCAACCGATACGCCGACGGCCACGGCCACCGCCACAGCAACCGGCCAGCCGACGGCCACCGTTACCGATACGCCGACCGCCACCGCTACGCCCACAGATACGCCCACACCCACCGCCACGGCCACCGCCACCACCCCGCCCGACGGCGTCGATTTGGTGGTGACGGGCATTTCCGTCAGCCCGGCCAGCCCAACCGGGGGACAAGCAGCCACCGTCTTTATCACGGTTAAAAATCAGGGGACGGTCAACGTAACTCCCGGCAACAACACCTTCGTCGATTTCTTTGTTGACCCGGCCTCAGCGCCTGTAGCCGGTGACTACGGCAACGACTTTGTGGGCGTTCAAGGCGCAGACCTGCCCGCCGGAGCCAGCAAGACGTACAGCCTCTCCTTCACCTTCAGCAGCGGCAGCCACCAATTGTACGCCCTGGTTGACACCGACAACACCGTGGCCGAGGTGAACGAAAACAACAATACCTTCGGGCCGCAATCGCTGGCGGTGGGGGGGCCGCCCGCGCTGAAGATTGTGCCGCCCACAGCCACGGTCCCCAGGGTTACGCCGTCGCCGGCGGCGGGGCAGTAAATCGAACGTGCGCGCAAGTAGGGGCACGATGCATCGTGCCCCTACACTTACCATAATCTTATTGCAAAAATTACCGGCTTCGGTTATAATCATCATAGTTATGTCTACATTCACCGGAGGACCGCTATGAAACGTTCAATTCTGGTATTTGTCATTATCGGGATGTTTGTTGTATCGTTGGGAGTACTTATGCCCGCCCGGCCCAGCCTGGCCCAGCGAGACACCCCCACGCCGGCTACCACCGACACGCCCGCGCCCAGAGATACGCCCACGCCGGCGCCCACCAACACCCCGGTTCCCTCCGGTGGCGGCGGAGGCAGTTCCAGTCAAAGCAGCAAACCGGCCCCCACGCCTCAGAACGGAAGCGTGTGGGGTTACGTATACGATTATTCAAACGGAGCTGCGCCTCAAGGGGGTATCGCGGTGGCGCTGGACGGCGGCGGCTGGCAAGCAGAGGCCGTGACCGACAGCAACGGCTACTATTCGTTTGGCGGACTGGGCGCCGGGTGGGCCAAAATGAGTTTGCGCCTGCCGCCGGGCGCGCATCAGGTTATGCCCGATTGGCCGGTATACACCGGCGCAGAGAGTTCCGGGCAAACCAACCTGGGTTATTACTGGGGCGATGCGCCCCCTCTGCCGGTGCTGCTTTCTGCCGATACGGGCGGGCCGGAGGATGGCCTGACCTTGACCTTCAGCGTCCAAAATCAAAGCGGCGGCATGGCCTCTAACGCGATGCTGGCCGTCAGCCTGCCCGCCGGAGCCACCCTTGCCGGGACAGAAATCAGCCAGGGCAGCGTGGCCGACGGGGAGACGGCGGGGCAGCTTGAGGGCAAATTCGGCGATATTTCCACCGGCCAAACGGCCACGCTGGTGGTAACGCTCCAGATGGCCCCGGCAGTCGATGGGGAAACGCCGGCTGCCACCGCCATACTGAATTACGATGAACAAATCACCCCGCAACGGCTGGCGGTTGACCTCTCACTGGCGACGGCCCCGGCGGCTGCCGCCCAAACCGAAACCACCACCGCCACCACAGTCACCACCGGTACCGAATCGCTCATCCCCACCACGGGCGGTCAACAAAACGCGCCGGCCTCAAACTGGATGGTCATCGCGCTCTCGCTGCTGTTCATCGTTGGTCTGGGCGCCGCCGGCATACGGGCCTT
>JAJRUC010000200.1 GCA_024278015.1 Chloroflexota bacterium | reverse complement strand
TAAACTTCGGGACCACAATCGCTATTACAAAACCACGGCCCGCACCTACATTAAAAATGCGCGTAAATTAATTGAAGCCGGTGAATTTGAGGAAGCGGAAACCGTTATCAGCAAGGCCACCAAAGCGTTGGATAAAGCCGCCCAAAAAGGTATTATCCACAAAAACAACGCCTCTCGCCGCAAATCGCGGTTGATGCGCCATCTAAATCGGGCCCAGGCCGAACAACAGGCTTAAGGTTTTTCAGACAAGATAGCGTTTTTACGCATACACAAAAAGTGTCTGTTTTTGTAAACAGGCGCTTTTATTTTGTTTGCCTCAGGATTCGACGGCGTTGACCGCCCTCAAACCGGGAACCCGGCCCTGAATATACGCGCCCATCAAAGCGGCTTCGTACGGCCGGCAGCCGGAAAAATATACGGCGAAATCTTCGCCTTTGCGCTGAAGGGCAATGCCGTTTTCAAAGGTTTGCAGGCCGGTCAGCTTGCGGTCCAGCCGGATAAAGGTGAAGGTATCGCTGGGGAAAACCAGGCGGGCATTGGTTAAAAACAGATTGCCTTTGTCCTGCCAGGTAACGCGCCCCGCCGCAATGCGCCCCTGCGGTATCCGGTTGCCCTCTGCTTCCAGCGCCGGGCCAACGCCGTGGCGCAAGCGGGCCATTTCAAGATAACAGGTTTCGTGTAACTGCTCCAGCAATATCCGGGCCAGCAACGAAGCCGGCATGACAAAATCCTCAAAATTACCGGCGGCAAAGGCGGCCAACTGGTCGTCGGAGTACACTTTTTCGGCGAACTTGCCCACATCCTCTTTTGAAAAAACGTGGCCCACCAGGCCATTCTTCGCCAGGCCACAGGCTGAAGAAATAGCCTGCACCAGATATTTTTCGCCGGAACCCGCGCCCCAAAACCGTTTTACGGGCTTTAACGTCAAGCCGCAACGGGGGCAACGATACACCTTGTCTGTAGCCGTTAAAGCCGCTTGCCCGCAAACCGGGCATTTTTCAAATAAACTGTCAGTCATCGTTAATAGTTTCCGTCAATCGAAAATATTATACCACCCTCGTTTTATTTGGCGAATGTGCCGGTTTGGTGTAAATTTTACGTTCACGGGCCGCGCCGCCGATTGTCCGGCCCAATTTTGCCGGCCCATGGGCTAATGGTATAATGTGCCTCGACAGAAGCCACCTGGTTGCAGATGGCTTTTATGTGTGTTTGAGTATCGGTTGCTGAAGGTTGTTTATCTTATGAGAAAAAACCCGGAGCGCGTCACCTGGTTCGTCCTTGTTACGTCATTCATCATCTTTTGCGCAATTGTTGTCAGCGTCCCGCTGGGCGTGCGGGCCTACCTCTACAACACCACTGAAATAATGCCCACCACCGCTACTTCAATTCGGGGCACGGTGCTGGCTAAACCCCTTAGAGATGACCAGCCGCTGCCCCTGACCCGGGGCACCAGTTTGGATCTGGACAAACTGACCATCATTACCACCGATGACACCTCGCAAGCCACCCTGTCGTTCTTTGAAGGCAGCGACGTGACCCTGTATAACAATACCCTGCTCATTCTACATGCGGCCTATCGGCCCCGATTTTCAATAAGTCCCAACTCCGCCCTTGTTTCGCTGGAGATTGTCAGAGGTCGCATTCGCATTAACGTTGCCCCCCCCAACGGCTCGCCGCGCCGCTTTGCGGTGCAAACTCCCTACGCCGCCGTTGACCTGCAAGCCGGCAGCTTTGCCGTTGAAGCCAATAACCGCCAAACTTTCATCACCGCCAGAGAAGGCACAGCCTATGTTACAGCCAACCGGCAAACCATCGCCGTGGCTGAAGGCGAAATGACTCTGGTGGAAACGGGCAAGCCCCCGGCCCCCCCCATCTCCGCCGAACAAAATCTGCTGGTGAACGGCAATTTTAACCGGGGCTTCACTACTATGTGGGAACCGGCCATCTACGTGCCGTCTGACCACCTGACCGGCACCATCACCATTACCGGCGCAGATTTGTGGAGCAAGGCAGACGTTATCAACCATATCACCAGCACCATCGAAGCCGTGCCCGTGGGGCGACGGACGGTTATCAAACTAAGCAGCGAAGGCACGGACAACATCCACACCGAAGCCGGCATCAGACAAGCCGTTAACAAAGATGTGCAGGATTTTCGCTCGCTGCGGGTCAACGCTTTCATCCGGCTAAATTACCAAAGTCTGTTGGGCGGCGGCCAACTGGGCACCGAATTTCCCATTATGCTGGAAATCGGCTACCGCGACGTGGAAGGCAATGACCGCATCTGGTATCACGGCTTTTATTACGACCCACCCCCCAGCAGCTACATTTTGTACGATACGCCCGATAACTCCAGCGAGAGTATCTCGCATTTTTTGTGGTATCCCTACGAATCTGAAAACCTGCTGGCCCGCTCCGGCCCCGATAAACCAACCTTCATCAAATACATTCGTATCTATGCCTCCGGCTGGATTTACGATGCCATGATTACCGATGTGAAACTGCTGGCAGAAGATTAAGCAATGTCACGGCGCCGGCTCATCCCCCTGCTTCTTGTTTTCAGCGGTCTGGCCTTTTATCAAATAAACCTGCCCGGTCTGCATTACGACGAAGCCTTTGAGATTGTGCCGGCCATGCAGCTTTTGAAGAACCAGCCGGTGCAAGCCTTTCGAGCTGCCGCCCTGACCGTCGGCGGCAAAACCCTGCCCCTGACCACTCAGGATTATATTGGGGCCGTAAATACCTACGGCAGCCTGCCCTTTTTGGCCCTGGGCGGCATTTCTGTGGCCGGTCTGCGCGCATACGCCATTGCCGTGGGGCTGATAACCCTGCTGCTGGTGTACGGCCTCACCGCCGAACTGACCCGCTATCGCCCCGCCGGGTTGGCCGCCGTGGCCCTGCTGGCGGCCAACCCCACCTTTGTCTTCTGGAGCAGGCAGGGCGTTTTTGTGACAGCCGTCACCGCCGCCATCGGTGTGGGCGCGGCCTGGGCCTGGCTTAAATGGTGGCGAAGCAAACAATTTAAATGGACGTTGGCGGGCGCGTTCCTGTTTGGGGTGGGCATGTACGCCAAATTGCTGTTTGTGTGGCTCATCCCCGCTTTGTTGGCCGGCTTTGTAATTCACCGGCTGGCCGGCGGTCATTTTTCCCAATGGAAACACCCCCGCCAAACGCTATCGGCTCTGTTGCCCCGGCCCGCGCCATCGATATTAAAATTGATAGCGGCCTTCGGGCTGGGTTGCTGGCCGCTGATTTTGTACAATATCCAGACCGGCGGCACTTTCAAAAGCATCGGGCAAAACGCCGGCACCTCCTATTACGGGGTTAATAACGCCGCTATCCTGCCGAATCTGGCGGCGCGGCTGCAACAACTGATGGCCCTGCTTTCCGGGGGGCATTTGTGGTATGTGGGTAATGTCTACACGAATCCGCTGCCTCTCATCGCCTTTGGCCTGATGCTGGCGGCCGCTTTGGGGCTGGCGTGGCAACGGCAGCCGCTGGGTTTGGCGGTTTTTGCCGTGATTGGCGTGGTAGTGCTGGAAAGCATCGTCACTGTTTCGGCACTGTGGATAACCCATTTTGCCCTGATAATGGTTTGGCCGGCCATTGCCCTGGCCGTCACCGGCGCAGAGTTGTATCGCCACTTCCCCCAACGACGGTTTTTGCCCACGGCGCTGCTGGCCGGGCTGCTGCTTGTGGCCCTGTCCGACGGCCTCACCACCGGGCGCTATCACCAGGCCCTGAACGAGAGCGGCGGCCTGAGCGACCACTCCGACGCGGTGTACGATATGGCCGCCTGGCTTGACCAAAACGCAACCGGCCCGGTGGTGGCAATGGACTGGGGGCTGGCCGCATCGGTGACGTATTTAACCGAAGGCCGGGTCAGGCCGGTTGAGGTTTTTGGCTACGACTGGCAAGTGTCGGGCCGCTTTGATGACATCATTGGCCCGTACCTGGCCCCCGGCGCGGCTGTTTTTCTGTGGCGCGCCCCCGCTGAAATCATCTTTGACCGCAGCGCCGATTTCAAACGGCTGTACCGGCCCCTTGATTTGGAAGAAGATATTCTGGCAGCATTTTACGAGCGCAACGGGCGGCCCATTTTTGGCGTAACCCAATTAGTGCCAGTCGGCAGCGCCAAAAACAGGCCGCAATAGAAGAAATCATGTTATCACCAACCGTATCGCCTAAAACGTATCGCCTGGCCTGGGGCGGGGTGACGGGCCTGAGCCTGCTTGTTTACGTCATCACCCTGGCCCCCAGCGTGCTGTTTGCCGACGGGGGCGAGTTTCAGTTTGTACCCTGGCTGCCGGGCATCGCCCACCCCACGGGCTATCCGCTGTACACCCTGCTGGGCTGGCTGTTCAGTCACCTGCTGCCCCTGGGCGAGGTAGCCTGGCGGCTGAATTTATTTTCGGCGGTGACGGGCGCGCTGGCCGTGGGGGCCGTCTTTGCGGCGGCCTTTACGCTGAACGCCCGATTGTGGCCGCAGGCAGCGGGCGCGGCCCGCCTGGCCGGCGCGGGCGTGGCCGCCCTGACTTTCGCCTTCAGCCGAACATTCTGGTCGCAAGCGGTCATCGCCGAAGTGTACAGCCTGCACGCCCTGCTGGTGGCCCTGATTACAGGGCAAATCCTGCGCCTGCCACCCCCAAAATCACCCGCCGCAATACCCCGTCTCCGCCTGCCGGCCCTGCTGCTGGGCCTGAGCCTGACTCACCACAGCACCAGTGTGCTGCTCTTTCCGGCGGTGGGGCTGTATCTGTGGCTGGGTAAATATCGCCCCTCGCTGAAGCAGGCCGCGCAATTGCTGCTCATCGGGGCGCTGCCCGGCCTGCTGTACCTGTACCTGCCCCTGATTGCCCCCCACGTGCCCTACGCCCGCCTGCTGCTTAACGCCAATCGCGCCCTGACTTTGTACAACAACACTCCGGCCGGTTTTTGGGCGCACATTACCGGCAGCGTCTTCGTCGCCGGGGTGCAGCCCGCCGCCCTCGGCTGGGAGCGGGCGGCCCTGAGCCTGACCTTCCTGCGCGGACAGGTTGGCTGGGTGGGCGCAATTTTGGCCGGGGCGGGCCTGTTCCACCTGCGGAAGAACCGCCCGGCGCTGGCCTTGACCGTCGCCGGCTTTGCAGGATTTTTTATCTTCAACCTGATTTACTTTATCGGCGATATTTACGTGCTGTTCATCCCCTGCTGGCTCATTCTCAGCCTGTGGATTGGGGTGGGCTGGCAGGGCCTGGCCGGCCGGGCGGCCGAAGACTTCATCCGGCGCAAACAGGCCCGTCTGCCGGATAGCCCCATCTTTTCCGCAGCGACCCGCCGCCTGGAAAGAAGGCTGGGCCGTCTGCTGACCGTCGGCCTGGTGAGCGTGGGCCTGCTGCTGCCGCTAACCCTGCTGACTACCCGCTTTACGGAGGTTGACCAGCGCGGAAACACCATCGCCCGGCAAATGTGGCAGGAAATTATGGCCCAGCCCCTGCCCGCCGACGCTATTTTGCTGAGCAATGACCGCAACGAAATGATGCCGATGTGGTACTATCAATATGTGGCGGGCCAACAACCGGGCCGGCTGGGGCTGTTTCCGTTGATAACGCCCGACCCGGATATGCAAAATGTGGGCCGCGCGCTGGATGCGGCCCTGGACAGCGGGCGGCCCGTGTATTTAATCAAGCCGATGCCCGGCCTGGCCCTTAAAGCCGATTTGACTCCCCTGCCCCCCCTGCCGCACGCCCAACTGGTGCGGGCGCGGCCCATCACCCAAACCGCCACGCAACCAACCAACCTGACCTTCAACGACGAACTGCGGCTGACCGGCCTCAATTGGCGGCAGACAAAAAACGCCCTGAGCGTGACCCTTTTCTGGCAGCCAAAAACAACGCCGCGCCAAAATTACACCAGCTACATCCATCTGCTGGATGAAACCGGCGCAGCCGTTTCTCAAAGCGACCACCAACCCGGCGGGGTATTTTACCCCAGCAGCCTGTGGTCGGCGGGAGAAACGCTGCGCGATACGCACACCCTGGCCTTGCCGCCGAACCTGGCGGCGGGCCGCTACACCCTGCGGACAGGGCTGTATGTTCAGTTGGCGGGAGGTGAGATTAAAGCGGTGGGCGACGGACAAGCGGTGGGCACAATTACGCTGGCCGGGGAGTAGCCATCACCATGCCCTGATCCCCAACATCTTCCAATGGCGACTCCCATTCAAAGAAGCCGCGCGCGCCGATGCTCAGGTCGGCAATTTGGCGGGCGATGGTTGCCTGGCGGGGCAGTTCGCGGGTTTGCAGAAAGGCGCGGGTCAGCAACCCGATTTTCGGATGCAAGGCCGCCGCTTCGCGGAGCAGGTCTTTATCGCGGGGCAAATACCGGCCCGCCCGCCGAAACAGATAGCGCAAAGCGGCCTGCACGGCCCCGGTCAGCAACATCCGGGCGGTATCGGGGTCCGGCTCCAGCATATCGAAGGCGTTTTCAAACTGGTCGGCCACAGCGTAACGCAGGCGGGTCAAATCGACGGCGGCAAGTTGCGGGGAGCGATTGAGCGCGGCCCGGGCTTCGCGCAGAAGTTGGGCCACCACTGCATGCCCGTTGAAGACCACAAACCCGGTGTTGAGCATGTGAGCGGTGCAGGGCCGGGCGCGAGTAAATTCCTGTTCAAAATAATCCCGAAGCGTATGGGGCGGGTTGACAAAAATTTCGGCGGGAACGCCCTGAAAACGCTTCTGGATGCGCTGCCGCCGGGGCCTGGCGTGAATGACCACCATATCCAGATCGCTGCCGGGGTGCGGATTGCCGCGCACAATGGTTCCGGCGGCAATGATGCCCCACGTTTCAAATCTCTCAAAAACAAAGGCCACCGCCTCCCGCAACGCGGCATCGAAGGGTGGAGCCAGGGCGGGCCACCGGCACTGCCGCAAGCGCGTATCCGGCCTCAATCCGACCATTTTTGGCGGCGCCCCACTTCGCGGGCAATCTGTCGTTGGGTTTCTTTTTCTTTCAGGGCGGCCCGTTTATCGTACAGTTTTTTGCCCTGGGCCAGCCCCAGTTCCACCTTTGCCAGATGGCCCTTCAGATACAGTTGCAGCGGAATCAGGGTTAAGCCTTTTTGCTGTAGCTTGCCCAGCAAGCGGCTAATCTCCCGGCGATGCAGCAGCAGTTTGCGGGCGCGGCGCGGTTCGTGGTTCTCCCGGCTGGCCTGGTCGTAGGGGGCAATGTGGATGTTCATCAGCCAGGCTTCGTCATTTTGCACGGTGGCGTAGCCGTCCCGCAGGTTCACCCGCCCGGCCCGGATGCTTTTGATTTCGGTGCCGGTTAAAACCATGCCGGCTTCAAAGGTATCCAGAATATAATACTCGTGATACGCTTTTCTGTTTCTGGCGATGATTTTGATATTGGACGGATTGGTCATGGTTGCGACTCGTTAATTTCCTTGCTGCAAAAACTCAACCGCCCGGTCAAGTTGCGGGTCCAGGCCGTCGAAGAAGTCTTCCTGGGTGCGCTCAACCACTACATCGGGGACGATGCCTTTTTTGTGAATGAGGTTGCCGTCCGGGGTGAACCACTGGGCAATGGTTACGCGCAATTCAGAGCCGTCGCTGAGGGTGTGAGGCAGTTGCACCGTGCCTTTGCCGAAGGACTGCTCGCCGATGAGGGTGGCCCGCCCGTGGTCTTTCATGGCGCCGGCCACAATTTCACTGGCACTGGCGCTGCCCCGATTGATGAGAACCACCAGCGGCAAATCGGTAGCGGGGTAGGCGCTGCGGGCTTCGTAAACCTGTTCGTCAACCGCGCCTTTGCGCTGCTCCCGCACCACTACCCCTTCATCCAGAAACAGGCTGGCGACAGCCACTGATTCAGACAGGAAGCCGCCGGGGTTGTTGCGAAGGTCTAAAATCAGCGTGGTGGCCCCGTCTTTTTGCGCCTGCTGCATGGCGTTGTGCAGTTTTTCCGAGGCGCCGCTGCTAAATTCGCTGAGCTTCAGATAGCCGATATTGCCTTCCAGCACTTCGGATTCCACCACTTCAATTTCGATGCGGGCGCGCGTCACGTCAATGGGGAACGGCCCGGGTGCGCCCTCGCGCAGGATGGTCAGGGTGACGGTGGTTCCCGCCGGGCCGCGAATGAGTTGTACGCTTTCGTACAGGCTCAGGCCGCGCAGCGATTGGCCGTCCACTTCCAGCACCACATCGCCGCGCAAAACGCCGGCTTCGGCGGCGGGGCGGCCGATGAACGGTTCGGCAATAACCAGGCGGCCCAGTTCATCGGTGCGCACGGCGGCGCCGATGCCTTCAAACGCGCCGGAGGCATCCTCCTGCAAAATGCCGGCCCGGGTCGGGTCAATGAAGGCGGTATGTTCGTCGCCGTAGGTATTGACCATGCCCCGAATAGCGCCGTAAACCCGCTCGCGTTCATCGGGAATATCCTTGTAAAATTCACTCTGGACAATGTCCCAGGCTTCCCAAAAAACATCGAATCCGGCGGCGGTTGAGGTTGCGGGTGCGGGGCTGCCGGCGGTGGGGGGGGCAGCGGGCAAAATTTGGGCGGGCGGCCCGGTTTGAACGGCGGCGATGCGGCTCGGCGCGCGGCGGGCTTCAAACCGGATACCGGCCCAAAAAGCGGCCAGCACCACGCCCCCGGCCAAAATTACCATCACGGACAGCTTCAGTATACTGGCGAAACACGATTTTTTTTGTGTGGAATCCATTTTTGTTATGCCTCGAATAGCGGAAGAATTTCTTTAAATCATACCGGAAGTAATGAATATCCCCCGCAGCAAACTACGGGGTATCAATTTGTCATTTTTGTCATTCCGGGATTTTTCAAGGGAACAGGCGGAAATGACATTCGCAGCAAGCTGCGGGGAATTGAACCCATTAAACAAGGCGCAAAGACAGAATATCTGTTTTTGCGCCTTTGCTGAAGTCAACTCAATTGAGGACCTGATTATAGCGTAACTGTCAATTATGGGAAAAACTATGCCTCTTTATTTTTAGCCGCTTTCCTGGCGGCCAGGGCGGCGGCTTTGGCTGCTGCCTTGCGGCGTTTCTCTTCTTCCGCCAGGCGTCGTTCCTCTTCTCTGGCTACAAATTGCGCCGGTCGAATTTCATGGTAATAGCCGGCCGGTTTGAGCAAGTGTTCCAGGCCAAAAACGTGGTCCGGTTCGCGTTTTTCATCGGCCAGGGCGTAATCATGGTCCATGATAATGGCATCGAAGGGGCAAAATTCGGCGCAATAGCCGCAGTTCATGCAGATGTCCATATCGATATGAAAATCTGCCGGCTGGGGAACGGGCCGGCCCTGTTTGTTGGTGGTTCTGACAATCCAGATACATTGCGGCGGGCAGGCTTTGGCGCAAATGCCGCAACTGGTGCAGCGATTGGCTTCGCGCCGTTTGTCCGCTTCAGGGCCTTCGTAATTGGTAACCAGGAAGGGTAAAAACCGAAACCGTTCCGGAATGACAGGCTTTTCCTTGGGGTACTGCATGGTGTAAATGCCCCTGCTTTCGGGGGCCATGCGATATTCCAGCAACGTTTGGCCCATTCCCCGTTTGGTAAAATATTTTATATCCTCAACGTAGGTTTCTACAAAATGTCGAAACGTAACGCCCAATCCTTTAACAACGCCCCATCCTAACATTAGCGGTCAACCTCCCCAAGTACAATGTCTATTGCGCCGAGCGTGATAATCGTATCGGCAATTTTGCCGCCCCTTGCCATTTCAGGTAAAGCCGTCAAGTTGATGAAGGAAGGCGAGCGCACCCGGTATCGCCACGGGTTGCCTGAGCCGTTGCTGACAGCGTAGTATCCCAGCTCACCTTTGGGGCTTTCAATGCGCGAATACGCTTCTCCGGCGGGCACGCGCACCGAATAGTTGTGCTTGCCGCCCATAATCTCGCCTTGCGGAATTTGGGCCAGGGCCTGTTCCAGTATCTTCAAACTTTGCCGCGCCTCCAGCATGCGAATCATGTAGCGGTCATACACGTCGCTGTTGTGCAGCAGGGGGATGTCAAAATCAAACCGGTCGTAGATACTGTACGGTTCGGCCCGGCGAATGTCATACGGCACGCCCGCCGCCCGCAACAACGGCCCGGTTACGCCGCAAGCGATGAGGTCTGCGGCGGACATGTAGCCCGTGCCTTTGGTGCGAGCCAGCAGGATTTCGTTCTGGTTCAGCATCGCTTCCAGGTCATCGAAAGTGCGGGGCAGCATGTCTGTAACGTAGTAGCGGGCGCGGTCAAGCCATTCGTCGTTCACATCGTGGGCCACCCCGCCAAAGCGCATGTAATTGCACATCATCCTGGAGCCGGACACTTCTTCAAACATATCCAGCAGACGTTCTCTGGCTTTAAGGACATACAACGTGGGCGTAAAGAAGGCGCCCAGGTCGTTCAGCAAAAAGCCAATCAGGAACATATGGCTGATGACGCGGGTCAATTCGGCCATAATAACCCGAATGTACTCCGCCCGTTCCGGCACAGAAACGCCGGTCATCTTTTCTATCAGCATGGCATAGCCCAGGTTGTTCGACATTGAGGTGATGTAGTCAAGGCGGTCGGTGTAGGGCATATTCATCAACCAGCCGTTGCGCTCGCCAATTTTTTCATGGTTGCGATGCAGGTAGCCCACCACCGGCTCCAGATTAACCACGGTTTCGCCTTCCAGGGTGGCAACCATGCGGAATACGCCGTGCGTGCTGGGATGCTGCGGCCCCATGCTGACGCTGATGCGGTCGGTGCGCATACCGGCGATATTTTTTACCTGGCTAAGTTGAACTTCTTCCAGTAATTCTTCTACCGGCTTCCAGGTTTCCGGGTCGAAGTCATCAGGATAGTATACATTTTTATGATACGGGTTTTTAAATTCAATCCGCTCATGTTGTCCGTCGGGCCAGCGCGTGGTAAAGGGCTTCACCGGCTCGGCGTAATACGGCTCTTTAAAATCCTTCCGCATGGGGTAGCCGCGATACCCTTCCCACATTAAAATGCGCTTCAGGTTCGGATGCCCTTCAAATTTGATGCCG
>JAJRUC010000199.1 GCA_024278015.1 Chloroflexota bacterium | reverse complement strand
GCCAAAACCATCAGCCTCAATGGGCAAGAACTCAAATCGACGGAACTTGAAATTCCGGTGGCCCGGCAATCGGGGGGCTGGCTGGTAGAGGCCACTCCGCGCCCCGGCGGCCTGCCCCTGCTGGTGGGCGACATCGGCCAACCGAATGAACCCATCACCGCCATTGCCCCGTCGGGCGCAAAATCAATTGTGGTCAGCGGCGGCAAACCGGAATACGGCCCCGGCGGTTTTGAAATTTACGCCCCGGAACAGGGCATCTACACCCTGCAATTTTTGAACAAACAATTCACCATCCCTGTGGAAGGGCAAATGCTGCACCTCACCTTCCGGCAGGAAACCGAAACGCCGGTGCGGCTGGTTTCGGCCACCATGCCCCGCGCCCAGGCCGAGCAGCTTTTGCGGCAATTGCAAAACAGCCCGGCCTTAAGCAGCCTGTTTTCGCTGGAGGAAGTCTGATGACACAAGCCTCATTATTTGATATGGCCCCCCCCACCCTGAGCGTCAGCCAGATTACCGCCCACATTCGGCAGATGTTTGATGTGGATGACGTGCTGCCGGATGTCTGGCTTGAAGGCGAAATCTCAAACTGGCGACCGGCCGCTTCCGGCCACATCTATTTTACCATGAAAGATGACGGCGCCGGTATTCGCTGCGTTATCTGGCGCTCTACCCGGCGACGATTGGCCTACCTGCCCCGGCAAGACGGCGAAGCGATTGTGGCCCACGGGCGCGTTTCGGTGTATGAAGCGGGCGGGACGTATCAGTTTTACGTGGATGAAGTGAAGCCGGCGGGCAAAGGGGCGCTGTACCTGCAATTTGAGCAACTGAAGCAACAACTGGCCGCCGAAGGGCTGTTCGATGCGGAACGCAAACAGCCGCTGCCCCCGTTTCCGCGCCGAATTGGCATTGTTACCTCCGCCAAAGCGGCGGCCCTGAAAGATATTCTCAACGTTTTAAGCCGGCGCTATCCCCTGGCCGAAGCGATACTTTCGCCCACGCCGGTGCAGGGCGCGGACGCTCCGCCGCAAATTATCAAGGCCCTGCGGGCGCTGCTTGCCCTGCAACCGCCGGTGGACGTGATTTTGCTGGCTCGCGGGGGCGGCTCCATTGAAGACTTGTGGGCCTTTAACGATGAAGCGCTGGCCCGCTTTGTGGCCGATTGCCCCCTCCCGGTGGTGACGGGCGTGGGCCACGAAACCGATTTCACCATCGTCGATTTTGTGGCCGACCGGCGCGCGCCCACCCCCTCCGCCGCCGCAGAAGTGGCCGCGCCGGATATTGACGAATTGCGGGGCCGGCTGGCCGGTTTTCGGCTACAGTTTACAACATCGGCCCAAAAGCAACTGGACGAAGCCAAAGCCGGGCTGCAAGAGGCCGCATTATCCTTGCGGCAACTTTCGCCCCAAACGCAAATTGACAATTATCGCCAGCAGATTGACGAGCGGCTCAACGCCGTCAAATCGGCGGTGGGGCATGCGCTGGCCCTGCGACGGGAACAGTTTGCCGGGGTCACGGCCAGGCTGCACACGCTCAACCCCCAGGCCACGCTGGCGCGAGGCTACGCCATTGTGCAAAAAGCGGAGCGCGTTGTGAGCAGCGTGGGCGATGTGTCCGGCGGCGACAGATTATCGATTATTGTAAAAGACGGGTCATTTACCGTCAACGTGGAGGACGCATGAGTAATTTGAAGAAAGACATGGCCTTTGAAGAGGCGTTTGCCGACCTGAACGATATTTTGAAGAAGCTGGAAGGGAGCGAACTGACGCTGGCCGAATCGCTTGAGCTGTACGAGCGCGGCATGATGCTGACGCAGCATTGCAACACCTTGCTGGAAACGGCGGAACTACGCCTTAAAACCCTGGCATCAGCCGGATAACAAACCTCCTTGTTTTTTTGAAGAAAAACCGCAGGGGCGCAAGGCCTCGCGCCCCTGCAAGCCATGTGCAACACGAAAATACCCGTGTGCCCCCAAATTGAAACGCGCCCAAACCCCACAGGGCCGTTGCAAAGTCGCTTGACAAAAGATATTTTCGCTTGAAAACGTAGGGGCACGCGGCCGCATGCCCCTACGAAGTACGATTTTCCTGCCGGTTTTGCGGAAAAATCGCAGGGGCGGCGCGCGCGCCGCCCCTGCCGGGGCAAACGGTATGTCAAACACAACCTTAAAATCTACTTTGCAACAGCCCTGCCAAACCCCAGTTGCAAATTCTGTGGGGATGATGTAAACTTACATCTGTTGGAGTAGACTTAGGCACGGAGCTTGTTACATGGCAGAAAACGGCCGGGCAAAAGCCCTGGAATCGACGCTGGCAACCCTGCGCAAACGCTTTGGCGACGGCGCAATTATGAAACTGGGAGAGACAACCCACCTCAACATTGAAGCCATTCCCACCGGCGCCTTGTCGCTGGATATTGCGCTGGGTATCGGCGGGTTGCCCAAAGGCCGCATTGTAGAAATTTACGGCCCGGAAAGCTCCGGCAAAACAACGTTGTGCCAGCACGTGGTGGCCCAGGCTCAAGAGCGGGGCGGCGTGGCTGCCTTTGTTGATGTTGAACACGCCCTTGACCCCGGCTACGCCGAAAAGTGCGGCGTGCAAATTGAAAACCTGTACGTTTCCCAGCCCGATACCGGCGAACAGGCCCTGGAAATTACCGAAGCGCTGGTGCGCTCGCAGGCGGTTGACGTGGTCGTGGTCGACTCGGTGGCGGCCCTGGTTCCCCGCGCAGAAATTGAAGGGGAAATGGGCGACAGCCACATGGGCTTGCAGGCCCGGTTAATGAGCCAGGCTTTGCGCAAACTGAGCGGCGCGGTAAAACACAGCAACTGCATTTTAATTTTTACCAATCAACTGCGCCAAAAAATCGGCATTATGTTCGGCAACCCGGAAACAACCACGGGCGGCATGGCCCTGCGCTTTTACGCCTCGGTGCGGCTGGATATCCGGCGCATCCAGGCCATCAAACAAGGGACCGAAGTGGTCGGCAACCGCACCAAAGTGACCGTCAAAAAAAACAAGGTTGCTCCACCGTTTAAAATAGCAGAATTCGACATCATGTACAACGCAGGCATCTCGATTACCGGCGATATTTTGGACCTGGGCGTCTCCGCAGACATCATCGAAAAACGCGGCTCTTTTTACAATTACAACGAAATACGCCTGGCCCAGGGCCGGGAAAACGCAAAGCGATATTTGATGGAGAATTCAGAATTACTGACCGAAATAGAAAACAAAATCAGAGAACATTATAATCTGGAACCGAATATTATTGAAACCGCTTGAACGTAATCCAAAAAAATAATCACAGCTTGAATTACCTGTTAATTTTTTAATGATTTCTATGGTCTGATACAGGTATCTGCCTTAAAAGATAACCTGTTACCTGTGGGTAGGAACGGTTTGCAAAGAATCTCGCAATATATACCGGTAGTCGCTCTGTTTAAACAAATTACGAGGGTTAACGACTATATTGATTTGAGTTTTGCTTTATAACCAATATCAAAAATGCTTTTTTGTTTTACGGCAAAAAGTAATTTTTCCGCCCTGAAATTAACATAACGTTGTGCCTCAACAAGCTGTGATGAGCATTGTCGCAGCTTGTTTGTTTTTTAAAGAGCAACAAATGGCCGGAATAATTACCGACTTGGCCCAACAAAAAAATAACAAAAAGCGGATTAACGTCTTTGTCGATAACATCTTTGCGCTGGCGCTTAATGTTCAGCAGGCTCAATCACTTAAAAAGGGGCAGCATCTTTCGGACGAAGAGATAGCCGGCCTGAAGCAGCAAGATAATCTGGAAAAAAGCTACAATCTGTCGCTCAATTATCTGTCTTATCGGGCCAGAACCGAACAGGAAATGCGGCAATATCTGCAAAAAAAGGACGCCGCCGCCCCTGTCATCGAAGCGACACTGGCAAAATTAAAATCATACGGCTATTTAAATGACGGCCAATTCGGCAAGCTGTGGGTTGAAAGCAGAACGCGCTCTAACCCCAAAGGCAAACGCGCGTTGCGCTACGAGCTTCGACAAAAGGGCCTGGCCTCTGCCGCAATAGAGCGGGCCGTCGCCGGCCTGAATGAGGAAGACCTGGCATGGCAGGCAATTCAAAAGAAACTGAACCACTGGCAGCGCCTTGATGAAATGACCTTCAGAAAGAAACTAACCGCTTACCTGACTCGCCGGGGCTTTAATTACCAAACAATTTCAGTTGTCTTTGAAAAAGCCCGGCATCCCGGAAAAGATTTTTATGACGATGACGAATACTAATTTTTTGACAAAAGAAAGGAAAGGACACTCCCGATGGGCAATTTACCACTCTCTTTGCTAATAGGAATGGTTGGCCTGTTACTGGGCATTGGCGTTGGTTATTTTTTACGGCAATACCTGGTCGATTCCAAAATCAAGTCTGTTCAGGCTCAGGCGAACAAAATTTTGGAACAGGCGAAAGCCACCGCCCAAACCCTGCAATTAGAGACTAAAGAAGTAATCCTGAAACTTAAAAATGATGCTGAAGAGGAAATAAGGAAACGGCAGCACCAGTTCTCTCGACAGGAAGACCGGTTGCAAAAACGCCAGGAAAGCCTGGACAAGCGGCTGGACAACATCGAAAAGAAAGAACGAACCCTTAACAAGCGGCAAAGCGCTATGGACCGCAAATACAACGATATTAAATTGCTGGAGGAGCAGCGCCGCAAAGAGCTGGAACGAGTGGCCGGGATGACCCGCGACGAAGCCAAAGAAGAATTATTGAACGCGATTCGGTTGGACGCGCGGCAGGATATGGCCCGGGTTTTGCGGGAAGTGGAAGCCGAAACCAAAGAGCAGGCCGACCGCAAAGCGCGTGAAATTGTCACGCTGGCCATCCAGCGCGTGGCTTCTGACCAAGTGGCCGAAACGACGGTTTCCAGCGTGAACCTGCCCAGCGACGATATGAAAGGCCGCATTATCGGCCGCCAGGGGCGCAACATCCGCGCCTTTGAAAACGCCTCCGGGGTAGAGGTGGTG
>JAJRUC010000198.1 GCA_024278015.1 Chloroflexota bacterium | reverse complement strand
GTGCTGACCGGCCTGGCCGCGTTTGCCGCCATTGGCCTGAGCGGCAGGCCGCGCAAACGCTTTCGGTGGGGAACCATCCCCGAAGCCATTATGGCGGCCACCCTCGCCGCGCTGGTGGCCCAGCCGCTGGGTATGCTTGTGCAGGAAAAGTTCACCGTCTCCGGCCGGCCGGGGCCGCTGGAAATTACCGGCATCCGGTTAACCGCCAATCCGAACATGGTCATCCATCGTATCAGCACCCGCCAGTAGAGGCAACTATGTTCCATATTTTTCACGGCCCCGATGAATTTTCGGCCCAGGAAGCGATTGTCCCCTTTAAGACGGGCCTGGGCGACGGGGCCGCCATCGATTTGAATTACACCGGGCTTGACGGCAAAACGACCACCCTGACCGACATTATGCGCCACGCCGGGGCGGTTCCGTTTTTGGCCGCCTATCGGTTGGTAGTGGTGCGCAACTACCTCTTGCAATTAAGTGGGGCGGGCGGCAAAAGCCATGTCAAAGCCCTGTCCAATTTTTTGACCCGTTTGCCGGAGACAACCCGCCTGATTTTTTGGGAGACCGCCACGCTAAAAAAATCGCACCCCATCCTGAAACTGGGGCAGACAATTCCCCAATGCGTGCGCCTGTTTGATACGACCGGGCCGCACATGTTGTCCAAATGGGTGCAAAAGCGGGTTAAACAAAAGGGGGGGCAAATTGATTACCGGGCGGTGATGGCCCTGGTGAATGTGGTGGGCGACGACCTGCGCGCCCTCGATAACGAAATTGAGAAGCTGACGCTGTACGTCAACGGAGCGCGGGCCGTCTCGCTGGCCGATGTGGAACGGCTGTGCCCCTACACCGCCGATTCGGAGACGTTTGCCATGGCTAACGCCATTGGCCGGCAAGACGTAAAAACCGCGCTGGACCAGCTTCACAAGCGGCTGGAAGAGGGCCAGCACCCGCTGATGATTATGGGCGGGATAACCGGCCAGTTTCGGGGGCTGCTGGAAATAAAGAGTATGGCCGCCGCCGGCCTGACCCCGGCGGAAATTGCCAAAGCAAAGGGCTGGAAAAGTGACTACGCCGTCAAAATGCGCCTGAAAGACGCTCGCAACTTTAGCCTGGAACGCCTGCTTGAAATTTTTACCATCCTGCTGAACACCGACAAAGCCATCAAAACCGGACAAATTGAAGAAACGCTGGCCGTCGATTTACTGGTGATGCGGTTGTGTCGCCCCCATTAACGGGCCGCCGCGCCCGCCGAAACAGCCTGGCGCAACAATTTCCATTCAAACCTCACGTCGCCACAATTCGGGACTATTTTACCAGCGCAGAAACTTGCACAACAGCCCGGTTGCCGGTATTATTGAAGTGGTTCATCCGATAACTCCGGTAACATCCAGCCATCTTTTCCAATTCAAAACAGAAAGGAGACCGACTCATGGCAACTGATTCTGTCAGATTAACCAGCTTGAGCCGCTGTTCCGGGTGAGCCGGTAAAATGGACCCCGCGGTCCTGGCGCAGGTTCTGCAGCCATTACAGCATTTAAGCCAAAATAACCACATTCCCCGCCTGCTGGTGGGGCTGAACGTAGCCGACGACGCTACGATTTACCAACTAAACGACGAGCAAGCCATCATCAACACCCTTGATTTTTTTACCCCGGTGGTTGATGACCCCTACGAATACGGGGCCATTGCCGCCGCCAATGCGATGAGCGATGTGTTCGCTATGGGGGGTGAAGTTCTCTTTGCCCTGAACGTAGCCGGATTTCCGGGCGCTATGGACCCGGCCGTCATCAGCGAAGTGTTCAGAGGCGGGGCGGAGAAAGTCATCGAAGCGGGCGCAATTATCGCCGGGGGGCACACCGTGCAAGACGATGAACCAAAATACGGGCTGGCCGTTACCGGCCTGGTGCATCCCCAAAAATTTTTTACCAAAGGAGGCGCCCAACCCGGCGATGTGCTGGCGCTGACCAAGCCGCTGGGCACGGGGGCAATCAGCACCGCTCTGAAACAAGACAAAGCCCAACCGGCCCACGTAACCGAGATGGTTGCCTGGATGAAAACGCTCAATCGTAATGCGGCCAAAGTCGCTCATGAAACCGGGGGCATCAAGGCCGTCACCGATGTGACCGGCTTTGGTCTGCTGGGCCACGGCGCCGAAATGGCCCGGGCGGGCGGCGCGCAATTTCAGCTTGAATGGCGCAAAATTCCGCTGATGACCGGGGCGCTGGATTACATTCAAGCCCATATTCTACCCGGCGGCACATTCAACAACAAGCTGTTTTACGAAAAAGGGGTCAGCTTTTCGGCAAATTTAACCGAAGCGCAGCAACTGGTTCTGTGGGATGCCCAGACATCGGGGGGGCTGTTGATGGCAATTCCGGCAGACAAGGTGGGCCGCTTTGAAGCCGCCTGCAAAAAATACAACCAACCGGCCTGGATTATCGGCCGGGTGGCTGCCGGGACAGGCATTGTGGTTAAAGATTAATGTTCATAACGGATGGGGCGGGTTTGGCCCGCCCCATTCCACCCTTCACAAGGAAGCAAATAGTGCGGGCAAAACAAGGTAAATACCCCGGTTGTTTGGTCATTTTGTTGCTAACCACAGCCTTTGTAATTGGCGGCATGGTTGGCGGCCTGTTGGGAGGAGGGGTAATCTGGTGGGCCGTTGCTCCCGCACCGATAGCCCGGCAATCCACCGCCGCGCCGATGGCCGGCCCCACAGTGGCCCCCACCCCCACTGCCACCCCAACGCCCACGCCGGCCGTAACCCCTACCCCCACGCGGGTTGTTATCCCCACCCCCTCCACCGAAGACATCATCACCGAGATTTTGCCTTCGGTGGTGACCATCATCAACGAACAAACCGAAGCAACCGCCTACACCCCCAAAGATAAACGGGTGGTGGGCACCGGCATCATCATCGACAGCCGGGGCTTTATTTTAACCAATGCCCACGTGGTAGAAAACGCGGCCACGCTTAATGTAATGTTCTCCGACGGGCAAAATATGCCGGCCCGGCTGGTGGCCTACGAGCCGGGGCAAGACCTGGCTATGCTCAAGGTGGAAGCCGAAAACCTGACTGTCGCCGCCTGGGGCAATTCCAATTCAGTGCGATTGGGCCAGCCGGTTATGGCGGTGGGCAGCGCCCTGGGAGATTTTCCGAATAGCGTCACAATGGGGATTGTCAGCGGGTTGAATCGGGCGTTGGCGTTGGGCGAGGTGGTGGTTTACGGCCTCATTCAAACCGATGCGGCCATCAATCAGGGTAATTCCGGCGGGCCGTTAATCAATTTGCGGGGCGAAGTGGTTGGTATCAACACCTTCATCATTCGAGAAGACCATAATCAAGGCGTGGCGCAGGGCATCGGCTTTGCCATTCCGGCCAGTTCGGCCCAGGTCTTTACCGATTCGTGGATTAATTTGCACGTCAACACCACGCCGGAGGAAAACAACGGGGCAGAGGCGGCGTATCCAAACACCGAACCTCTGCCCGCATCTCAATCTTCTCCGTAAGTAAAACTCACCTGATTAGAGG
>JAJRUC010000197.1 GCA_024278015.1 Chloroflexota bacterium | reverse complement strand
TAGGGAAAAGATGAAAACGACACGGCCATTTCTCGCTGCTTGTCATGGGCGTCAATGGCCGTAAATTCGCCGGAGACGGACATTTCTTTCGTCAGGGAGAACTGTTGCAACAGGCGCGAGATTGTTTGACGACTGTTTGGCGCGGTAATTTGCAAAAGCCATTTATCCAGATTGGGAATGTGGATGGGCACATGGCCGAACAGGTCTTTAAAGCGGTGATTGATGATTTCAAACCGGCCGTTGTACAGCAGGCCGATGGCCTCGTTGGCCTGTTCAACCAGGGTGCGGTATTTCTGTTCGCTTTCCCGCAAAAAGGTTTCGGTTTGTTTGCGGTCTGCAATTTCCTGACGCGCTTTTTCGTATAGCCGGGCGTTTTGAATGGCGATGGCCGCTTGAGAGGCCAACAAATCCAGAACCTGTATCTCTTCATCCGGAAACTGACGCGGTTCTTCGTAGGCCACATTCATCACCCCCACCACGGTATTCCCCGCTTTCAGGGGAATACCCAGAATGCCGCCCGCCCAATCGGGCGAGGCGTTTTCAAACAGGGGATGGTTGTGCATGGTGTTGACGATAACGGTTTCGCCGGTGCGGGCCACGGTAGCGGTTAAGCCGCCGGGCCGCACCACCGTGAAGGGCGTTTCCTCCCGGTTGTCGGCCCATTTGGCCGCGCCAAAGGTCAACGCCCGGCCGTCGAACAGGAAAATATGGGCATCAAGCGCCGGTACCAGAGTCAGCGTGGCACCCAGAATACTGTCCAGCACGTCCGGCAAAGATAGCGAGCGGGTGATGCCGAGATTGATTTGCATCAGTTTTTCAAGCGTTTGCTGCATCTGTTTATCCCATTTATCAAAGCCGAAGCGGGCCGATTTGTGATACGGCGATACTTTAGGTAAAACTACGTCACACAAATGATAAGCTCATACAATCAGTATACCTTAAAATTTACGGGTGAGGCAACTACCATGCAATCAGAATTTTTAAACCGTCTGGCGCAACGACCATTACTGGGCGATGGGGCGATGGGTACGATGTTGTACGGCAGCCGGCCCCGCAGCGACCGCCCGCTGGACGAATTAAATCTCACGCATCCCGCCACCGTGGCCGAGGTGCATCGCAGTTACATTGAAGCCGGTTCGGAGTTGATAGAGACGAATACGTTTGGCGCCAATCGAATAAAACTGGCCCGTTACGGCCTTGAAGGCAAGGTGCATGACATTAATATGGCCGGGGTAACGCTGGCCCGGCGCGTGATTGAAGCCTCGTTCAAAAAAGTTTTCATTGCCGGGTCGATGGGGCCGCTGGGCGTTCATCTGGCTCCGTTGGGCCGGCTTCAGCCCGGCGAAGCCTTTGCCGCCTTCAGGGAGCAGGCCGAAGCGCTGCTGGCGGGCGGCGTGGATGTGTTGCTGCTGGAGACTTTCGGCGATTTGTGGGAGCTGGAGCAGGCTGTGGCCGCTGCGCGGGCCGCCTCGGCAGAGGCGCCGTTGATGGTGCAGGTTACGTTTGCCAACGACGGCCTGACCCCCCTGGGCGACGCCCCGGAAAAAGTGGCGGCAGCCCTGCAAAACCTGCCGGTGGACGTGGTGGGCGTTAATTGTTCGGTGGGGCCGGCCCGCGTGCTGAACAGCGTTAAGGCCATGGCCGCCCATTTGCCGCCGGAAACGTGCCTGGCGGCGCAACCCAATGCGGGCTGGCCGCAACAAATGGACGGCCGGTTGATGTATCCCGCTTCGCCGGAATATTTTGGCGAGTACGCGGCGCTCTTTCGGCAGATGGGGGTGGCCCTGATTGGGGGCTGTTGCGGCACCACCCCGGCCCACATTGCCCGTATGCGGCAGGCCCTCGACGCCCCTTCGGCGGGCAAGCTGGTGCAGGTTGGCGCCCTGCCCGATACAGACCGCCCGGTGGCCCCCGCCGACGCCATGACCCCCACCCGCCTGGCTCAGGCTTTTGCCGCCGGCCAATTCGTCAGCAGCGTCGAGATGCACCCCCCGCGCGGCGCGTCGGCGGCCAAAGTGCTGGCCGCGGCCCGCACCCTGAAAGATGCCGGCGTCACAGTGGTCAACGTGGCCGATAGCCCCGTGGCCCGCATGAAGATGAGCCCCTGGGCCGTGTGCCATCTGATTCAAACAGACGTGGGCCTGGAAACTGTTTTGAACTTCCCCACCCGGGGCCGCAATCTGCTCCGTATTCAGGGTGATTTGCTGGCCGCGCACGCCCTCAACATTCGCAATTTGTTTGTGGTTATGGGCGACCCCACCTCAATTGGCGACTACCCGCAAGCCTTTAATCACCACGATGTAGTCTCTTCCGGCCTGGTGCGGCTGGTTAAACACGGGTTTAATATCGGCGTTGATTACAGCGGCAAGCCTATTTCCCAGCCGACCAATTTTTTGGTGGGTACGGCCCTCAATTTGAACGCCGCCAACCTCCGGCGGGAAATCAACCTGCTGAAGAAGAAAATCGATAACGGGGCCGATTTTGTCATGACCCAACCCATCTACACCATCAACCCGCTGGAGCAATTTCTGGACGCTTATCAGGCCGAACACGGCCCCCTGACCGCGCCGGTGGTGGTCAGCCTGCTGCCCCTGTACAATGCCCGGCACGCCAACTTTTTGCACAACGAAGTGCCCGGCGTATCCATCCCCCAATCCATGCGCCACCGGCTGGAGCAAGCGGGCGACGCCGCCACCGCCGAAGGGCTGGCGATGGCCCGCGACCTGCTGGCGGCCATTCGGGCGCAGGCCGCCGGAGTGTACATTATGCCCCCCTTTAAACGGTACGACCTGGCCGCCGAACTGCTGGAAAGCCTGACCTGACCAGCGGGCGCCCCTGAAATGCCAAAGAGCTGAAATAAATGAACACTATTAATCGCAAACGGTATCGAAAATTAGTGCGTTTTTTTGCCGGAGTCTTTTTGCACATCATCTGGTGGGATTTGATTTTGCGGCGCGTCCCCTTGCTGGGCGGGCGGGCGCGGGCTTCGGCCACAGACCGCTGGCGAAACATCGCCCGCCGGTTCCGGCATGTGGCGGTTGATATGGGGGGCGTTCTCATCAAACTGGGCCAGTTTCTGAGCATTCGGGTGGATGTGCTGCCCGTGGAAATTACCGGCGAACTGGCGAATTTACAGGATGAAGTCCCCCCGGAAAAAACCGAAGCGGTCATCGCCCTGATTGAAGCCGATTTCGGCCGGCCCCTCGGCCAAATTTTCTCCGAATTCAAGCCGCATCCCCTGGCCGCCGCCTCGCTGGCCCAAACGCATCAGGCCACGTTGATGGATGGGCAGAAAGTGGTAGTGAAGGTGCAGCGGCCCGGCATTAACACCCTGGTGCAAACCGATTTGGCCGCCGTCGCGCTGGCTATTCGCTGGCTGAAGTGGTATCCGCGCGTCAGCCGCCGGGTTAATCTGGACTGGCTGGCCGACGAGTTCACCGAGGTTACGCGCCGGGAGCTTGATTTTGAGGCCGAAGGGCATAATGTCGAGCAGTTTATGGCAGATTTTAAAGACGAGCCGGTGTTTTACGCGCCCAAAGTCTATTGGCAATACAGCACCGGCCGGGTGCTGACTATGGAAAACGTGGCCTATATTCGCATCGCCGATCTGGCCGCCATCGACGCCGCCGGTATTGACCGGGCGCAGGTGGCTAAATCATTGTACGGCATTTACATGCGCCAGATTTTCATCACCCATTTTGTACACGCCGACCCCCATCCCGGCAATTTGTTTGTGCGCCCCCTGCCCCGCCCGGCAGAGGCCCGGCCCGCCGGCCCGACGCCCTTCCAGATTGTGTTTGTCGATTTTGGCATGGTGGTGGCTATTCCGGACCGGCTGCGGCACGCCTTGCGCCAGTACGCCATCGGCGTTGGCACCAGAGACGCGCACAAGATGGTGCAATCTTATGTAGAAGCGGGTACGCTGCTGCCCGGCGCGGATTTGAAGCGGCTGGAAGAGGCCCACGAGGCGGTTTTCGACCGCTTTTGGGGGGCGGGCATGGCCCAAATGCGCTCGTTGGCCTTCAGCGAAGCGCCGCACCTGATAAAGGAATATCGGGAGCTGAT
>JAJRUC010000196.1 GCA_024278015.1 Chloroflexota bacterium | reverse complement strand
TAAACGATTATTTGACTATCAACGGCAGATAAACCCGCGCCCCGCCAAACAGCACCGAAACCTGGGCGGTTTTGGTCCGGCCTTCGCCGGTGGCGGTGATAGTGATAGTGCGGGCCGGCGCGTCCAAACTCCCGCTCCCCGTCCGAATATCGGTGACGGTCAGGGTGGCGTTGCCCGGCGCTGCCAACGAAGCCGGGTTGAATTGCAGGCTCAATTCTCCCGGCGCGGGATTGTTGGCGCTCAGGGTGATGGCGTTAAAGCCGTTGCCCGCCGTCAAATCAATGCTGAAGGCCACATTTCCCCCTTTGTCGGCAAATTGTTGGGCAGGCGACGCACTCATATTGGCTGTGTCTGCCTGTCCCAGCGAAATGGTCAACGTGGGGCGGGCGGTTTCATCGTTAAAATCCGATGACCGGAAATATTTGCCGCTGTGCAGGGCATTATCGGCGGAATACAGGGCCAGTTTCAACGGCTGCCCGGCTTGATAGGCCTGGGCCACGGCGTAACTGACATCCCATCGGCGGGCCACATTGGGCCAGGGCGGGCCGTTGGGCAGGGGGTCAACCCAGGCCCGGCCCATGTTTTCTGTAGCCAAAGGGGCCGTATTCCAGGTCAGGCTGCCTTCCGTCCAGTCATCGGCAATGGAAAAAACCTGAATGAGCGACGGTTCGGGCGGGGTGGAGGGGTCGAAACTGCCCCCTTGATTTGAGTTGCCGAACTGGTACATCGTCAACGTGGCCGAAACAAACTCCTGTCCGGCGGGCAGGCTATCCAGCGGGAAGGTGATGTAATATTTTGAGAAACAGGGCCAGTCACCCAAATTCCATTGATTTTGGATGTTTACTTCGGTGGCGCCCGCGTAATTCAAACCGCCCCACGCCGGCCAGAAATCAGTACCCTCGGCGCAGGTGGTGCTGCCTCCCACGTGTCCATCGGTTACGGTCAGGCCGTTCAACCCGTGGCGCAGGGTGTAGGTTTGGGTGGAGCCGGCTGAAGGTTGAGTGTACGTCGGCAGGCCAAAGACCAGACTGCCCCACCCGGCGGGCGCGTTTTGATTGGCCGCTTCCGGCCAGGTGGTATCGGCAATGGCTGCGCCGCCGCTGTCGTCCCGGTCGTGAACGGCGATGGCCAGCCCCCAGCTTGCGCCTGTGGCCGGCGGGCCGGACAATCCCAAACTGCTGAACGGAATTTTGAAGGTTATGTTCCAGCCTTTATCCACCGCCGAATCATTCAGCCCGGCCCCTTGCCAGCCGTCGGCGGTGGTGAAGGGCTGCGTGCCCGTCACCCAACCGCTGCCGTCACCCTGCCAAACGGCCTGATAGGGGAGCCGGTCCTGGCTGTGATTTAGTTGGCCCACAAAGCGATACGCTTGCGTGGTGGGCGCGTCGCCGGTGGGGCCGGCCAGGTTCAGGTACACCGAAACTGAATCCCAGGCGGTCAGGTCGGCCACAGAGGGTGATTGGTCGTACCACAGCAGGCGGTCGAAGACGTGAACGGTGACGGCCAGCATGGTATCGTTGTAAATCAGGCGGGTATCGGCGTAATTTTGAGTGGTGGGGCCGACTTTGCCAAACCAGAAAACGGCGCGCGGCGGCACGGTAATGCCCTCTGAAACGGTAGTACTGGTGTAGGGTACGTTCACCCTGCGGGCGGCGGCAGCGGGGCTGGATTGCCCGTAATTGCCGATGGTGGCCGCCAGCTTTTGAATGTAGAACAGGTCGCCGCGAGCAAAAGCGGGTACGTCCAGATAGGGTTCCAGCGTTTCGCCCGGTTCCTGCAAAATCAGGGCGCGGGCCATAAACAGGGCATAGGCATCGTACAGCAGGGTAAGGGTATCTTCACCAAAGCCTTCGGGGGCGTAAGACACAAACCAGTACGGGGCCAGGCTTTCGTAGGTGTTGAGGGTGGTGGTTACCGACGATAGCAGATTATCGCGCATATATTGAGCCAGTTCCGGGGTCAAAAAGATAAAATTATTGGCGACATTCAGGGTTCGGCAATAAGAATTATCGGCCCCATAGGCTGAATCCGGGGTGAAGTTATTCTTTTTGAGCTGCAACAGATAATTGAGGTTGTTGCGCACGCTGGTTGTTTCCGGCTGACCGGCCAGCTTTTCCAGTTCCAGATAGCCCCAATAGCCGGCAATAAAGGCGTTGTGGATGTGCGGCATATTGATGAGGGTAGCTTGTGTGGGCAGGGGCGCCAGCGCATTTTTGCTGCTGTTGTAAAGATTGGCCGCATCCCCGAAGGTGGCGGCGTATTTCCAGAGGGCGTAAAACAGGTACGGGTTTCGGCCCCACACGCCGGTGCCGTCCCATCCCCCCGCGTTTCTGAAGGTGTAATTTTTCTGTTGGGGTGGATAAGAGGCCAGGTCGGTTTGGGCTTCCGGGGGCAGGTCGAATCGTTCCCGGTTGGCCCCGTCTTGCCAGCCGATGTGATTGTACAGGTAGGGGGGGTAGGCATCCAACTCAGTCTGCAAATAAGCCTGCACATCGGCTTGCATACCGGCGGGCAAATAGGGATAGGCCCGCAGCAGGGTGTCGATGGTTTCGGCGGAGTTGTGCCAGTAATCGACCATAAAATCGCCGCAACCGGCTTTGCTTCTTAAGTCAAAAATGCCGTGGCTGCCGTAGCCGGGCCGCAGGTGGCCGGCATCAAGCATTTTTTGCACTTCAGCCGCCAGCATCGATTTAAGCTGATTGGCCCCCACGGTGGTGACGGTGGTGGGGGGGGCGGCGGCAATTTGGGCCGTAGGTAATTTGGTGGTGCTGCCCGTCGATGGCGCAAAGGCGATGACGGTGTTGCTGCGGTGCATATACACCCGCCCGTTGTACGGTATGGGCGGGTTGGTATCGCCGTGGAAGCCGTAAACGCCATTCGGGCCGCCAAACG
>JAJRUC010000195.1 GCA_024278015.1 Chloroflexota bacterium | reverse complement strand
ATTTAAAGCCCACGCCCCTGTACCATTACGCGGGCTTAAGCCGCCTCATCCGGGCCGATATTTGGGTGAAGCACGAAAACCATCAGCCGGTGGGCGCGTTTAAAATACGGGGCGGCCTGAATATGGCCGCCAACCTGACCGAAGCCCAGCGACAAGCCGGCCTGATAACCGCCTCTACCGGCAATCACGGCCAGTCGATAGCCTGTGCCGGGCAGCTTTACGGCGTGCCCGTGACCATCGCCATGCCGGAAGGGGCCAATCCCGGCAAGGTAGAGGCCATTCGCTCTTTTGGGGCGAAGGTGGCTTTCATCGGGCAGGATTTTGACGAAGCCCGCGAATGGGCCGTCGCCGAAGCCGGGCGTACCGGCCGGGTTTTTGTCGGTCCGGCAGACCCCATGCTCATCAGCGGCGTGGGAACCTGTACCCTGGAAATTTTGCAGGACCTGCCTGATGTCGAGGTTATTATTGTGCCGGTGGGCGGCGGCAGCGGCGCGTCTGCCGCGTGTACCGTGGCCAAAGCCATCAACCCCAATATCGAAGTGATTGCCGTGCAGTCGGCGCAGGCCCCGGCGGCCCAATTAAGCTGGCGCACCGGCAAAACCGTCCCCGCAGAGATGCGCACCATCGCCGAAGGACTGGCTACCCGCGTGCCCTTTGATTTGCCGCAGCGCATTTTGCGGCAATACCTTGATGACTTTATACTGGTGGATGATGAAGCCATTAAAACGGCCATCGTTTTGCATTTGCAATATACCCGCAATTTGGCGGAAGGCGCCGGAGCCGCCTCGCTGGCCGCCGCATTAAAGCTCCGCGCCCGTTTGGTGGGCAAGAAAGTGGTTCTGGTTTTGAGTGGCGGCAATCTGTCTTTGGAAAAATTACGCGATATTCTGCAACACTAGCAAGGAGCGTACATGTCTACCAATCCATTCCTCAATATCGACCGGAAAATTATGGGCGATACCTACACCAGCGCCGCCGTGATGGACACCCTGACCGTTTTGTGCGACGATTTCGGCTCCCGTTTTGGCGGCACGCCCGGCGAAAAACAGGCCGCCGAGTTTATCAAAGCCACCCTGGAATCGTATGGGCTGAGCAACGCGCATCTGGAGCCGGTGGCTTACACCGGCTGGCGCAGAGGCCAGGCCACGCTGGAAATCATCAACCCCGTTCAAAAGACCATCCCCTGCATCAGCCTGCCCCAGTCTCCCCCGGCCAGGTTTGAAGCCACTCTCATCAACATGGAAGACGGCGCCCCCCAGGATTTTGACCGTCGGGCGGCGGAAATCAGGGGCAAAATGGTGATGGCCTCCAGCGATGTGGCTCCCAAAGGCTCCAAACGATGGATTCATCGGGGCGAAAAATACGGCCGCAGCCTGCTGGCCGGGGCAGTCGGTTTTATTTTTGTCAACCATTATCCGGCCTACGGCCCGGCCACCGGCGGCGTGGGGCACAAAAACTGGCCCGGCCTTATCCCCGGCATCGCTATTTCAAAAGAAAACGGCGATTTCATCCGGCGCTTGATAAAACGCAAGGGCGCGGTCCTGGTGCGGGTAACCACCACCGACCAAATTGAACCGATGACCTCGTGGAACGTCATTGCCGACCTGCCCGGCCAACAATTTCCCGATGAAGTGGTGATGCTGGGCAGCCATTACGACGGGCACGATATTTCGCAGGGGGCCGAAGACCCGGCCTCTGGTACGGTGGCAGTGATGGAAGCTGCCCGCACCCTGGCGCAATACGCGCCCGCCCTGCCGCGCACCGTGCGCTTCGCTCTGTGGGGCATCGAGGAAATCGGCCTGCTCGGTTCAAAAGCCTACGCCAAAGCCCACGCCGATGAACTTTCCAATATCCGCTTTTATTTGAACATGGATTCCGCCGGAGCCGTAGTGAACAAAGGCATCAACCTGAACGAATGGCCCGCATTGCAATCTCTGTTTGAGGGCTGGAGCGACGACATGGCCCTGAAATTTGCCGTCGGCCAGACTGTCAGCGCCCACTCTGACCACTATCCGTTTTTTATGGCCGGCGTGCCGTCCGGCGGCATTGAAGAAGTGCGTAAATCATTGACAGGCCGGGGCTACGGGCATACAATGTACGACACTCTGGACAAGGTGCGCCTGACCGGCCTGCGAGAGGCCGCCGCGCTGGCCGCCCGCCTGGCCTTGCGTATTGCCGCCGAAGACCATTGGCCTGCCGCCCGTCGCAGCGAGCAAACGGTGCTGGATTTGCTCGATAGTCCGGGTTATCAGGTAGAAACAGCCTACAAAGCCGAATTGACCGCGTTCTATGAGCGGGCGGTATCCAAAATGTAAAGCCGTGTGGCCGCCACATGGGTGCGGCCTGCGAGTTTATAATTATAAAGAAGGTGTATGATGACAAAAGAAAATGGTTCAAACAATACTCAAACAGGAACCTGGCGCGTAAAAGCCGGCCTGGCCCAAATGCTGAAGGGCGGCGTCATTATGGACGTGGTAACGCCGGAGCAGGCCAAAATTGCCGAAGACGCGGGCGCATGCGCGGTGATGGCCCTGGAGCGCGTGCCCGCCGATATTCGCGCCGACGGCGGCGTGGCCCGCATGAGCGACCCCGGCATGATTCAGCGCATTATGGACATGGTCTCCATTCCGGTTATGGCCAAAGCCCGCATCGGCCATTTTGTAGAGGCCCAAATTCTGGAAGCGCTGGGCGTAGATTACATTGACGAAAGCGAAGTGCTGACTCCCGCCGATGAAGCGCATCACATTTACAAACACAACTTCAAAATTCCGTTTGTGTGCGGTTGTCGCAACCTGGGCGAAGCCTTGCGCCGCATCGGCGAAGGCGCGGCCATGATTCGCACCAAAGGCGAAGCCGGCACCGGCGACGTGGTGGAAGCCGTGCGCCACGCCCGCACCGTCCTGGGCCAAATTAAACAGTTGCAGGTTATGCCGGAAGAAGAATTGATGACCTTCGCCAAAGAAATCGGGGCCCCGTATGAGCTGGTCAAGGAAACCCGCGCCTTGGGCCGCTTGCCGGTGGTTAATTTTGCCGCCGGAGGCGTGGCTACCCCCGCCGATGCCGCCCTGATGATGCAGCTTGGGGTGGACGGCGTCTTTGTCGGCTCCGGTATCTTCAAAAGCGGCAACCCGGCCAAACGGGCCAACGCCATTGTGCAGGCCGTCACCCATTTTAACGACCCCGAAATTCTGGCCGAAATCAGCAAGGATTTGGGCGAGCCGATGGTGGGCATCAACGTTCGCAGTTTGCCGGAAGAAGAATTGCTGGCCGAGCGCGGCTGGTAAGAAATAATTTCAGGTCTTTCGTTTCCTGATTGTATCTATACGCCTCAGTTCCGGGTTTTTGCGTTGCGGGTTTTCTCCCCCCGTATTCCCTGATGAAGAAATCGCTTCGCATCCTCGCCGAGGGGCAATATTCTCTCCCCTTTTCAGGGAGAAGGGCGTTTCCCCCCTCAAAGAGGGGGGATTAAGGGGGGAGAAAAGCGACGATACTGAAACTCCGAACTGAAGCCACAAAAGGAGCAACTCAATGGCTTTTACTCTGGAAATCGGTGAAACGGCTCCCCCCTTCACCCTGCCCGCCACCGACGGCCACACCTGTTCCCTGACCGATTTTGATTCATTCGATACGCTGGTCATCTTTTTTACATGCAATCATTGCCCGTATGTCATCGGCTCCGATGAAGTGACGCGGGCCACTGTAAAAAAATTCGCGCCGCGCGGGGTGAAGTTTGTGGGCATTAACGCCAACAGCGAAAACACCTACGAGGCCGACAGCTTTGAAAACATGGTCAAACGCATGGAAACGCATCAGTTTCCGTGGTTGTACCTGTACGACAAATCGCAGGAAGTGGCCTGGGCCTATGGCGCGTTGCGCACGCCCCATTTTTATGTTTTCGATAAAAACCGGCGGCTGATTTATACCGGCCGCGCCGTCGATAGCCCCCGCGACGCGAGTAAAATAACCGTCAACGACCTGGAACGCGCCCTTGAAGAACAGTTGGCCGGCAAACCCGTTAGCGTGCCGGTCACAAATCCCATCGGCTGTAACGTAAAGTGGGAAGGCAAAGACGCGCACTGGATGCCGGCTGAAGCCTGCGACCTTGTTTTTTGATGACGTATGACCAGCGCCGCCAAAGAATCGCTTAAAGCCTGCATCCTGAATCAGGCTGTTTTCATCAGCGCCACGTTCAAAGGCAAGCAAAAGGGGAATACCCCGGCCTGGCAGCGGGTTTCGCTGCGCCCCGTCAAGCTGAAGGGCGTTTATTACGTCCAGATTTCGTTTTTTGACGGCAAACACGACCTCAGCAAAAATTTTGCGGGCGATGACCTGGCGGCCCAACTTGATATTTTGCTGGCCGAGCCGTTTAACAGCGTGGTGGCGCGCGCCGCCACCGAAAAATTGCGCCTGCAAATTACCAAAAAAGGCAAAGCCATTCTGCATCGGGAAAAAGTGGCCGCCAATCTGCCGCCGGAAAGTCCTGATTTTGCCCATGACCACGCCAAAGGGCTGATTTTTCCGGTTGGCCGGCCCAATCCTTTTTTGCAGGCTGTGGGCATTTCTACCGCCGACGGCAAAATCAAGGCCAGAATGCAGGCCAAATTTTGGCAAATCAATCGTTTTCTGGAGCTGGCGGGGCAGGCGTTGGCCGCCGAACCGACCTCCGGCGCGCCCCTGCGGGTGATAGATTGCGGTTGCGGCAACGCTTATCTCACGTTTGCCACGTATTATTTTTTGACAAAAATTCTGGGGCGCGAAACCCGGCTGATTGGCATTGATGTCAATCAAGCCTTGATAGACAAGCGAAACGCCCAGGTGACGGATATGGGCTGGTCCGGCCTGGAATTTCATCGCAGCGCGATTATCGACTATCGGCCCGACGCGCCGCCCGATATTGTGCTGGCCCTGCACGCTTGCGATACCGCCACCGACGAAGCCCTGGCCCAGGCTGTTCGCTGGGGAAGCCGGTTCATCTTCAGCGCGCCGTGCTGCCATCATCACCTGCAAGCGCAATGGGCCTCCGCCGGAAAAACAGACAATCCGGCCTGTAAAGCCATCTTCCGGCACGGCATTTTGAAGGAACGCCTGGGCGACATTTTGACGGACACCCTGCGGGCGCACATATTGCGGCTGATGGGCTATCGCACCGATGTGGTTGAATTTGTTTCCGGCGAACACACCGCCAAAAACCTGATGATTCGCGCCCGAAAAACGGCCCGCCCGCCGGAGCCGTCGCTGGTCCGCGAATATCATCACCTGAGAACGTTCTGGCAGGTCACGCCCTGGCTGGAAACCTTGCTGGGCGACGATTTCCGGCAGGTTGTCTGAAATTCAACTGACCCCCACCCGTCGCTTGCTGCGACCGCTTCGCGTCCCCCTGTCAGGGGTAGGGGAGGGGGTTATTTTCAAAGGAGACCGATAATGCCAAACCCGCCGTTTCCCCCGGAATTTGCCACCCCCCGCCGCACCGATCGCCAAATTACGGATGAGGCAGACCTGCGCCGGATGCTCACCACGGCGGAGGTTGGGTTTTTGGCGACCGCCTTCAATGACCAACCCTTTCTGAACTCCAATCTGTTTTGGTACGATGGCGAGCGATTGTACCTCCATACGGCCAAAAAAGGGCGCACCAGAGACAACATTGAAGCCAATCCGAAGGTCTGTTTCACTGTGGCCGAGCGGGGGCGTTTTTTGCCGGCCAAAACCGCCCTTGAATTTAGCGTTGAATACGCCGGCGTGATGGTTTTTGGGCAGGCAGTCATCGTAACCGACGAAGCGGAAAAAATCCGCGCCTTGCAAGGTCTGCTGGATAAATACTTCAGCCACCTGAAAGCGGGCCGGGATTATCGGCCCATTACCCCCGCCGAAGTGGCCCGCACCACCGTCATCGCCGTGCAAATAGAGGCCATCAGCGGCAAGCGCAAAGTAGCCGACCCCGGTTTTCCCACCGAAGGCCCATACGCCGCCTTCGACTGATGCAACAAATACGCAACAGCGGCATAAAATAACAGGACCAGGACTTTACCGGGAATTGATGATTCTTGTCGGGCGAATACCCGTATTCGCCCCGTAGAACCGGCCCAACGGGTAGAGCGCCTGTTAGGCCGGCTCTACCTTAAAAGCAGGAATTGCAGATGCGATGAACGAAGTTTGCCAAAAAAGTCTATCTGTGCTATAGTATTTGTGGTCGTCGGTTCCCCCAATAAAACCGGCGGCCGTTGCCCCGGCTAACCCCCCAACCCGCCAGCCTGGGCTTTTTTATTTCCACTTGTAACAAATCCATCTTTATGCTAAACTTCCGGAAAGCCCTCATTTTCTTTTGGAGTTTATCTTATGACAAATGATGTTTCTGCTTCCTGTACCCTGCCGGGCAACGATGGTTATGCCCTGTTTTGCCGGGCGTGGCGGCCCGCCGAGGCGCCCGTCGCCTCGATAGCCCTTGTCCACGGCCTGGGCGAACACAGCGGCCGCTACGAACATGTGGGCCGCTATTTTGCCGGGAAAGGCTATTTTGTGGCCGCCGTGGATTTGCGCGGTCATGGCCGCAGCGAAGGGCAGCCGGGGCACGTCAACCGCTTTCAGGATTATCTGAATGATGTGAAAACCCTGATTGACTACACCAGAGAGCAAAGCCCGGCCGTCCCCCTGTTTTTGCTGGGCCACAGTATGGGCGGGTTGATTGCGCTGGTTTACGCCCTCAACTACCCCGATGGCCTGACTTCTGTCATTGCTTCTGCCCCCGGTTTGCGCGGGCGGGTGCATATCCCCGCCTGGAAGGCCGCTTTGGGCAAGGCGATGTCCAGCCTGTACCCCGCCCTGTCGATGCCCAGCGGTCTGGATGCCGCCGGCGTTTCCCGCGACCCGGCTGTGGTGCAGGCTTACATTGCCGACCCGCTGGTGCATGATAAAGTGACGGCCCGCTGGTTTACCGAATTTATGGAGGCCGGGCGCCGGGCTATGGCAGAGGCCCACTCGCTGGCCGCGCCCGCCCTGATTGTGCAGGGCAGCGAAGACCAACTGGTTGACCCCGCTGCTTCCAAAGAATTTTTTGAGCGCATCAGCCTGGATAAAAAACAGTACATTGAATATGAGGGCCTGTATCACGAAGTTTTCAACGAGCCGGAAAAAGCGGCTGTGCTGGCCGATGTGCAAGCCTGGCTGGCCTCCTTCCTCTCTCTCCCCGCTTGAGGGGGGAGAATAGAACCGTATTCATTCTTTCGAGTTAAGCGCATTGAAAAATCGAATAAGCCGGCTTGAAAAACTCAAACGTCTGGGCATCAAGCGCGGAACCCGGCACATCAACATGCCGGCCCCCAAACCGCGCCCCACCGAACCCCGCCCTGCCGAAGAGCCGGTTCCCCTGCATTTTCTGAATTATGAGGACGATTTGCAGCACGCCGCCCCCATCGAGGCGGTGGTGCCCGGCCAAATTGTCAGCAACAGCTACGGCGCGTACTTCAGCTTCGAGGCCCGCTACCCCCTGCCCGCCCGCTACGGCCGCCAATCCCTGGCCCGCTTGCCGGATATCCCCATGTCCACCGTGGCAGCCATTACCGGCGATGACGCCTGGCTGCCCCTTTCCTGGCGCGATGTCCTTTTTCTGGATACCGAAACCACCGGCCTGGAGATTGCCGCCGGAACGGTGGCTTTTTTGATTGGCGTGGGCTATCTGGAAGGGAATGATTTTGTGGTGCGACAGGTTTTTATGCGCGATTTTAACGAAGAAACCGCCCTGCTGCACGATTTGGCCCAATTGTGCCAACGCTTCAAGGCCCTGGTAACCTTTAACGGCAAAACATTCGATGTGCCAGTGTTGGAAAATCGCTTTGTGCTGGCCCGCCAGGTTGTGAATTTGTTCGATGGCCCCCACTTCGACCTGCTGCACCCGGCCCGTCGGGTGTGGCGGCGACGGCTGGATAATTGCAAACTCGGCACGCTTGAAACAGATGTGCTGGGCCTTGCCCGCACCCAGGCCGATATTCCCGGCTATTTTATCCCCTCACTTTATCGCAAATATCTGGTTGACCAGGATGCCCGCCCGATGGCCGGCATTTTTTATCATAACGAACTGGATGTCGTTAGCATGGCCGCCCTGGCCGCCTTGTTGGGGCAGCATTTTCAGCGCGATGCCGCTTCTGCGGGAGACATTCACCCCATCGACCAACTGAGCGTGGGCCTGTGGCAGCTTCATCTGGGCCAAACCGTCCCCGCCGAAGCCACGTTGCGGACCGCGTTGGGCCGGCAACTGCCCCCGGATTTACATCGGTTCGGCTTGACGCAACTGGCCTGTTTGCTGAAGCGGCAACAACGCTGGGCCGAAGCCGAAGCGCGTTGGCAGGAACTGGTTGCCTTTGACGACAATCTGTCGGCGCTGGAAGAACTGGCAAAGTATTACGAATGGCGCGAAAAGGATTTTCGCAAAGCGATGACCTGCATCGATTACGCCCAAAAACTGCTGGAAACGTGGCCGCAAAGCCTGTATCAAAAAGAGACCAGAGCAGACTGGCAGCACCGGCAACGGCGCGTGCAGCGTAAATTAATGACCAAAGGATAAATCGGCGATATTCCAGGTGAAGGGCGCAAACGGCCCCGGTTTCAGGCCGGTCAGGCCATTGCGCGCAACAAGAAACGTATCGGCAAACAACACAAAATCGGCGGGAGCGTCTGTTGCCAGTTGGGCCTGAATTTCCCCGTACAATTGGCCCCGTTCCGGCGCGGCGCAGGCCGGAACGCGATTGGCTTCCGCCAGCCAATCATCAACCGCAGGCCGGCTGTAGGCCGTCAAATTCAGGCCGAAGTCGGCTTCAATTTGGCCGGAATGCCACCACGGCCGGTAATCAAACGTAACCGGCAGGGGCAGGGTGTAAATCGCAACCTGATAATCGTGCGTCAATAAATCGTCCACCAGCGTTTCAAAGGGAACCAGCTCCGCGCGGGCGTAGATGCCCGCCCGCCGGTACGATGCGGCGGCTTCAAAGGCGAGGGCCGTTTCAGCCGGGCGGCGCTCATCCACCCGAATTGCCACCTCCCAGCGATGGCCGGCGGGCGTGTCGCGCCGGCCGTCGCCGTCCCGGTCGAACAGCCCGGCTGCGGTCAGCATGGCGGCGGCAGCGGCGGGGTCATAATCGGGCATGGCCGGCGGGTCGGTGGCCGCCCAGTGGCCTTCGGGCAGGAACCCGGCGGCCATGTGTCCGTTGCCCGCCGTCATTTGCTCAATGCGGGGCCGGTTCAGGGCCAGGGTCAAGGCCCGTCGAACCGGAACTTGCTGCAAGACGGGGGCCTGATTATTAAAACTGATGAAGGTCAACGCCGCGCCGGGCACAGACAGCGCGGTAAAACCTGCCGGAGCCGGGTCAGGCGGCCGGCGCAGCGGCAAAATATCCAGCTCGCCCGCCTCAAGAGCTTGCACAGCGGCCTCTTCAGTGGGGAAAAACCGGACATTGATGGTTTTGAGCCGGGGCAGACCGGTTGCGGCTTTGGGGTTGGCCGTCAGGCGCAGCCGTCCGGCTTTCGCATCCCAGGCTTCAATGGCAAACGGCCCT
>JAJRUC010000194.1 GCA_024278015.1 Chloroflexota bacterium | reverse complement strand
GGGCGACTCTTGTGGTCGCCCAAATTCGGGCTGAAACACAGGGCAACCACAAGGGTTGTCCCTACCCCGAACCAACATATATCAGTGAAAAACCATGTTCGTTTGTGACGCAGTTGAGTATATCTACAATTAGTGAGAGAGTCATGATACCGGCAAATACTGAAACCTCCACCTACAACGTAAAGGTTGCGGTGCAGGAAACCGGCCTGAAACCGGACACCCTTCGCGCCTGGGAAAAGCGCTATGGCCTGCCGCAGCCGCAGCGCACAGCCGGCGGCCACCGGCTGTATTCCCGGCGGGATATTGATACCCTCAAGTGGCTGGTCGCCCGTCAGGGTGAAGGCTTGAGCATTAGCCGGGCGGTGAAATTGTGGCGGCAACTCGAATCGGCGGGCCGGAACCCCTTGCTGGTTCAGCCGGAAGGCGATGCGCCGTCGGCGCTGCCCGCGCTTTCCGGCGAAAGCGGCAATCCGGCCAAATTGCGCGAGCAATGGCTGGCCGCTTGCCTTGCTCTTGACGAGGCGCAGGCTGAACAGATGTTAAGCCGCGCCGTTTCATTGCATCCCCCGGAAGTGATTTGTGTTGAATTGCTGCAAAAAGGGCTGGCAGAGATGGGAGCGCGCTGGTATCGCGGCCAAACCGGCGCACAGCCGGAACACTTTGCTTCCGCGCTGGCCGCCCGCCGGCTGCACTGCCTGATGGCCGCCGCGCCCGCGCCCATTCACCTGGCCTCTATTCTGGTGGGCTGCCCCCCGCAGGAAGAACACACTTTTGCCGCGCTGCTCCTTGCCCTGTTGCTTCGACGACGCGGCTGGCCGGTTATTTATTTGGGGGCCAACGTGCCGTTGCTTCGGCTGGAAGAAACCTTGCAGGCGGTCAATCCCCGTCTGGTCTTGCTGACGGCCCAGCAATTATTTACCGCCGCCACTTTGCTGGACGTGGCCTTTCTTTTGCGCCGGCATCAAATTCCATTGGGGTATGGCGGCCGAATTTTTAACGCCGTTCCCCATTTGACCCGCCGCATCCCCGGTCATTTTTTGGGCGATACCCTGCCGCAGGCCGTCCAAACCATCGAGGCGGTCATCCAGGCTCCGCCCCCCTTGCCGCCGGTGGAACCCGCTTCAGGGGAATATGCGCTCGCTTTGGAACAGTTTCGCCGCCACCTGCCCGCCATCGAGGCCCATGTGTGGCAAACGCTTGGCGCCATCAATTTGAATATCGACTATCAGCATTTTCAACGGACCAATCGGCATTTGGCGCAGGGCATTGTGGCCGCGCTGATTTTGGGCGATATGGCCTGTCTGGATGATACAATCGCCTGGCTGCGCGGTTTGCCGGATAATTATCAAATACCTGCCGGGCAACTGTCAAAATATTTGGGCTTGTATTATCTTTCGGCCAAAACGCACCTTGATGACCAGTCCGGGCCGGTACTTGGCTGGTTGCAAAAAATAATCGCCGGCCCCGGATAGCGGGGCGTTCATCGTTTAATAAACGTAACTATCAGGACTTGCGCAGTTGCGGCATTTTACCTCCCTCAGTCCCTGATGAAGAAACCGCTTCGCGCCCTCAAGCGGGGGGAAGGCCGGGGAGGGGGTAAAAAGCGCGAATCCGGTTGTTTTCAACCTCAACTAGCCTGACCATCACCCGGCGTAATTAATTTACGGATAGACTCTAAGACCAAACTGTGGCTGAATAGTTGCTAACAAACGTCAAATGCCGGGGCAATTTTGGCAAACCGGTAAAGTGGATGTAAAGTTAAAGAATATCCGACAAATCAACTACCCCAAAGGACACGCCGTGAAAATTGACCGCATCGAATTGCATCACATAAAAATGCCGTTGGTTCATCCCTTTGAAACCAGCTTCGGGCTGCAAACCGAAAGGCCGGGCATCATCGTTTCTGTTCACGCCGACGGCCTGACCGGCTGGGGCGAATGTGTGGCCCACAGCCGGCCAGATTACGCCCCTGAAACCATCACCACCGCCTGGCACGTCATCACCGAATTTTTGGCTCCCGGCCTGATTGGGCATCCCCTCAATGCGCCGGGCGACGTGTTCACTTCCGCCGGGTACAAAATGGTGCGCGGCCACAACATGGCTAAAGCATCGGTGGAAAACGCTATTTGGGACTTGCTGGCCAAAGCGCAAGGCGTACCCCTGCAACAATTGCTGGGCGGAACCAAACAGCGGGTGGAAGTGGGGGTCAGTATCGGTATTCAACCTTCGCTGGAAGAATTGCTGGCCCGCGTTGACCGGTTTGTGGCAGCCGGCTACGGGCGCATCAAGGTAAAAATCAAACCGGGCTGGGAAATAACCCCCCTGACCCGCATCCGGGAAAACCACCCCCGCATCAAACTGATGGCCGACGCCAATTCAGCCTTCAGTCTGGCCGACGCGCCCCTTTTTCAGCAGATGGACAAGCTGAATCTGCTGATGATTGAACAGCCGTTGGCCCATGATGACATCATCGACCACGCGGCCTTGCAGTCAAAAATCAACACCCCCATCTGCCTCGATGAAAGTATCCATATTCCCGGCGATGCCCGCCTGGCCCTGGCCCTGAAGGCTTGCGGCATTATCAATATCAAGGTGGGGCGCGTGGGGGGCTTCAGCAACGCCCTGGCTATTCACAACCTGTGCGCCGAAGCCGGTATGCCGGTTTGGTGCGGCGGCATGCTGGAAACCGGCATCGGCCGGGCGGCGAATTTGCACCTGGCCGGCCTGCCCAACTTCACCTTGCCCAGCGATATTTCCGCCAGCGACCGCTACTATCGCCACGACATTGCCGAACCGACCTTCGCCCTGAACACGGAAGACAGCACCATTACCGTGCCGCAGGGGCCGGGCATCGGCGTTGAGGTTCAATTGGACCGCCTGAAATCGTATCGGGTGCGGCGCACCGTCATCAAATAGCTATGTTCACCGTCGCCTTGGTTGAGCCGCAAATTCCGCAGAACACCGGCAACATTGCCCGCCTGTGCGCCGCCGCCGATATGGAACTGGTGCTGGTGGGCCGGCTGGGCTTTACGCTGAGCGATAGATATTTGAAGCGGGCCGGGCTGGATTATTGGGAATTTGCGCGCATGCGCTATGAGCCGGATTGGGAGAAGTTTGCAGCCGGTCTGGAGATGACCCGCACGTATTTGCTGACCACCAAAGTGAATCGCCCGTACACTCAAATTCGGCCCCAGCCGGGCGACGCCTTTATTTTCGGCAGCGAAACTACCGGCTTGCCCGCCGGGTTTTTGCAGGCCAACGCCGCGGCCTGCTACACTATCCCGATGAAAAATTCGGGCGTGCGCAGCCTGAATCTGGCGACCAGCGTGGGCATTGTGCTGTACCACGCCCTGGCGTTGTATGATTTTGGATAGTCGTATCAAACTGAACACCGACAGGACTGTATTATGCACCGATTTTTTATCCCGCCGGACTGGATAGATAAATCAAAAGTGACGTTGGTGGGACCGATAGCCCATCAAATAAAGAACGTGCTGCGGCTGAAGCCGGGCCGGAATATTGTGGTGCTGGATAATTTTGGGCAGGAATACGTTGTGGCCTTAACCCACATTGCCAAAAATGTGGTGGTGGGCCAGGTGACGGAACAACGCGCGGCCGGCGGCGAACCGGAACTGAAAATCAGCCTGTATCAGGGCACGCTCAAAGCCCAAAAATTTGAATGGGTGCTGCAAAAAGGGACGGAACTGGGCCTGGCCGAGTTTATTCCGGTCATTAGCGAGCGCTCTGTGCTGGGCGATGTGCAAGTTGTTGACCAAAAGGCGATGCGTTGGGAGCGCATTATTCAAGAGGCCGCCGAGCAGAGCCGGCGCGGTATTTTGCCGGAATTGCGTCCCGGTATGATGTTTGCCCAGGCCTGCCAACGGGCCGTCCGCTCTGCAGAATTGAATTTACTGGCCTGGGAAGATGAGGCCGCCGCCGGTCTGAAGACCGTATTATCGGGCCTTGAGGCCCCCCCCCGGCGCATCAACCTGTTCATCGGCTCTGAGGGGGGCTACTCCCTTGACGAAGCCCGGCTGGCGCATGGCTACGGCATTTATCCGGTGTGGTTGGGCCGGCGTATTTTGCGGGCCGAAACGGCCGGGCTGGTGGCGGCTTCGGCCATTTTTTACCACTTCGGCGAAATGGGGTAACTATTCCACAAAAATTTCCACCCGTTCATTGTCTGCATCGTCCTCAATATCAATAACCTTGCCTTGCTCACCGCTTTGAATAACCCCGATAATTTCCTCCATATCCAGCCCTTCAATTTCCGGGGCGAATCTGGCCCCCATTTTGACGGCCACGTTGACCAACCCCACCGGCAAACTGATGTTGACCTTGCGTTTGCCGGTGGTCTGGTCGGTTACGCGCACGCGCAGCCAGCGGGCCGTTGCGCCGCCGGCCCTTTTGGCCGTATCGTTGGTCCGGCTCTTCTTCTCTCCGGCTTCCAGCGCCGCCAGTAATTTGGCCGCGTCACCGGCGGTAATGGTTCCCTGTTCCAGTAATCTTAAAATTTGCATACGTTCTTCGGTTAAAGTCATCATTTTCCTCGTCTGTAAAAGTTTGAAATTCCGGTTTCGGCATCATTCGCCGGCCAGTTGCGCCGCCGCTTCTTCGGCAGAGATGCGCCCTTCGGTCAGGCGAGACAAAATCGTTTGCCGGTCTATTGGCGGGGCGGGGGCGGGTGCCTCTTCCTTGACTTCGTAGCCCATCGCCTGAATCAAGGCGTGCAGCCGGGCGCGAACTGTGGGGTACGAAATGTTTAATTCCTCCCCCACCCGATTGAACTTTCCTTCGCAGCGAATGAAAGTTTCTGCAAAGCCGAACTGTTCCGGCGACAGGCTGTGGAAGCGGCCCAGCGAAAAATGGCCCTCAAGGGCGGTATCGCAGTTTCGACAGTGAAGCCGGGTTACTTCCAGCGATTGCTTGCACGCCGGACATTCCTGAATTACCGGATACATAATCAATCCTCCAAAAAATTAAGGATGAACTACTAAAAAACACAGTCATCGCACTGTTTATTTATACTTTTACCACAAAAACTTGATAATGTCAATAGCTACATTAATAATGTTCATTTTTCTCCTGGGGGCGTTCCGGTTTTTTGTTGATGACGCACAGATTTTTTCAGCAAATATTCAGGCTTTCTTCAGCGTTCTCTCAGTGTTGGCCGTTATGATTAACTCATAAGCAACAAGCAAGCTTGCACAACAAACCATCTTGAAACGTTGACAGGAGAAATGTCATGAAAAAATGGATAAAGACAACAGGTATCATTACGGTAATAGCAATTGTGGGCGTGTTGGCAGTGGGCGCTGTGGCTTTTGCCCAGGGGCCGGATGCCCAGAACAATGTACCGCCAACGAATGGTTGGTATCGGTCCGGCGGGCCTTCGGCAGGCCTGGGAAACCACCCCTTTGAAAACGGCCGCTTCGGCAACAAAGGGATGAGACCCGGACGCGGGCCGGCGCTTGAGGTGCTGACCGGGGCGCTGGGCATGAGCGCGGAAGATCTGCGGGCCGCCCTGGCCGAAGGCCAAACCCTGCCCGAAATTGCCGAAGCGCAGGGCGTTGACTGGGCCGATGTGCAGACCGCGCTGGTGACCGCCGCCGAGGAACAATTGACCCAGGCCGTGGCCGACGGTCAATTGACCCAGGAACGGGCCGACAGCATCCTGGAAAAGCTGCAAAACCATGATTTTAGCGCCGCCCCGCCGCTGCCCCACAATGGTATGCGCGGCAAGCGTGGCGGCAGAGGCTTCGCCGCCCGGCCCAACCTTGAGGCGCTGACCGAAACGCTGGGCATGAGCGTGGAAGACCTGCGGGCCGCCTGGACCGAAGGCCAAACTTTGCCCGAAATTGCCGAAGCGCAGGGCGTGACTATGGCAGATCTGGCCGAAGCCATGTACAACAGCGCCGTTGACCGCCTGCAAACAGCCGTCGACGACGGTAAACTCACCCAGGAGCAAGCCGATACCATCTTGCAAAAACTCACAGACCGCTATGAAAGTTGCGTAAACGACGGCGATTGCGCCCCGCCCCGCCCGCACAACAGACCGTTTTCCGCTCCACCGCTGCGTAATCAATAAAGTTTCATCACCAAACATTCACCGGGACAGGCTATTAGCCTGTCCCGGTTTATTTCCGGCAAGGGCGGCTCACGAGCCGTCTCTGCCCATATTGTGCAATATTATGGGGAATCAGGTGGTCAATTTGCGACAATTGGCAGCGAAACGGTGAAGATACTCCCCTGCTCCGGGGTACTCTGCGCGGATATGCGGCCATGATGGGCCTCAACCAATTCCCGGGCAATCGAAAGCCCCAGCCCGGCGCCGCCACTGTTGCGGGCGGCATCGCCGCGATAAAACCGCTCGAAAATGTGGGGCAGCGCGTCCGGGTTAATACCGCGCCCGTTGTCTGCCACGGTGATGACCGCCCGTCCGGCTTCAACCGTTGCCTTCAGCGTCACGCGCAAGTCATCATTATCGTTATGCTTCAAGGCGTTATCCAGCAAAATGAGCAATACCTGCTTCAAGGCGTCTTCATCGCCCGGCACCGTAGCCGCCCGGACGGATTTGCAGATGATTTTCTGTTCCGGGGCCAACAACCTGGCCTGGCGGCATACATCGTGCAGCAACGGAAAGAGCGAAATGTTCTGTTGTTGCAAGGGGCGTTGGGCATCAGAGCGGGCCAGCGTCAACAAATTATTCACCAGACGATTCAGCCGGTCGGTTTCAGCCAGCATATCAGCCAGCGCGTCGGTTTTATCTGCCTCGCTGATGGGGGGGGCGCGCTGCAACAAGCCGATATTGCCGCGAATGGTCGTCAACGGGGTGCGCAGTTCGTGCGAAGCGTCTGAGGCAAAACGGCGCTGCTGTTGCAAGGCGCTTTCTACCTGAAGGAAGGCGGTTTGCAATTCAGAGAGCATCACGTTGAAGGTGTTGGCTAATTGTCCGATTTCGTCGTTGGGGCCGCTGTAATCTACCCGGCGGCTGAAGTTTCGTTCCGCGCCGATAGCTTTGGCCGTTTTGGTCAGCCGGTTGATGGGCCTGAGCGTGAGTCCGGTCATCAGCCAGCCCACGCCGAAGGCCAGCACAACGGCAATGGCGCTGCCGGTGGTCAAAATTCGGCGCAGGGTATGAAGCGATTGGTCCTGGTCTGCCAGGGGAATGGCTACCTGTAAAATAGCCGTAATATTATTTGTTTTCACCGGATAATTCCGAATTAGATAACGGTTCCCATCGACAAAAACCAGGTCTTGCCGAATTTGGCCCGCTTGCGCGGCAGCCACCGTTTTTTCATCCAGAGGCAAGTCAATGTCCTCAAAATTTTGCGATTTTCTGAGAACCTTGCCGGAAGGCAGCCGAAGCTGGATATAAAACGGGGTGGGGAAGCGCCGGTTAAGGGCGGGCGGGGCGGTGAAGGAAAGCAGCAGGCCGTCCGGCGAGCGAATGAATCGTTCTATGCTGTTCAGCCGCTGTTTGTATTCAGCAATAATCCTGTTTTCTTGCGTTTTATACAGGGCAAAGCCGAATATTATCAGCGTAAAAGCCAAAATGGCCGTGTAAACCAGGGTTAAGCGCAATCGAATAGACATATCACTCTTCCCGCAGCACGTAGCCGATGCCGCGCACCGTTTGAATCAGACGCGGTTCGCCGCCGGCCTCGGTTTTTTTTCGCAAATAGCCGATGTATACTTCCAGAATATTATCCTCCCCCCCAAAATCATAGCCCCATACTTCTTCCAGAATTTGCCGGCGGGTTAAAACTTGCCGGGGATGGCGCAGCATAAATTTCAGCAGGTCAAATTCCTTGGGAGTCAATTCAAACAGGCGGTCATCGCGCCGCACCTCTCTGGTTAGCGAGTTGAGGGACAGACCGGCGTATGCCAGGCTGTCTGCCGCGCCGCCGAGGTGCGCCCGCCGCACCAAAGCTCGCAGGCGGGCCAGCAGTTCGGCGGGGGCAAAGGGTTTCACCAGATAATCGTCGGCGCCGCTATCCAGCCCTTTAACGCGGTCCTGCACCGTATCGCGGGCGGTCAGCATCAAAATGGGGATGGGATTATCTATATCCCGCAAGTATTCGGCCACATCAATGCCGTTGATTTCCGGCATCAGCCAATCCAGCACCAGCACATCGAAAGATTGAGCGGCCAGTTTGTCGAGCGCGTCTTTCCCGTTGATGGCGGTGTCCACGGCAAAGCCTTCGTAAGACAGGGTGCGCCGCACCATAGCCAGCAGCTTGGGGTCATCGTCTACAATCAAAACATTCGTCATCAGATTTCCTCATTGATAAATTGAGTGTTTCTACTGATAGTATAAACCAAACCTGAGAGAAGGCTAAGAAAGCGTTAATTTTCCGGGAGTATTCAAATCAGGCAATGCGGTTGGGCGATGACATGCATCAAAAAAGCGTGGAACCAGTCGGCGCCACGCTTTTTTTGCGGTTGAGTGTCAGGCCAGCCAGCGTTTGTAGTAAAAATCGCTGGTTTCATCGTTGTTGATGCGTCGGACGATTTCGTAAAACCAGTTATCCAGCGGCATTTCGTGTTTGTCCAAATGCGGAAACGGATTGTCGTAGCCCTCGGTCAGGGCGCGATTGATGAGTTGGAGTGTTTCCAGAGCCAGTTCGGGCTGCTCAACCCGGCGAATACCTTCGATGCCCATCAATTTATCGTACAGATTGGCCATGGTTGTGCCGCCGGGGATAAAGGGCAGGGCGCGGGTGCGCATAATTGGATAAAAAATATCCATCATCTTTTTGCCCGCGCCGAAGTTGGCTGCCACTGCCTGCTGAATGACCGCTTTGGGCAGGTACAGGCTGGTGGAATACGCGCCTTGCCGGCCATATTCCGGCATGGCGGGGTTGCGGCCCACCTTGTCCAGGCTGCCGCGCCAATCGGCAAAGACAGCCACTTCCACCTCAATGCCGGCCTTTGCCAGCGCTTGCGGAAATTCAACAGCCATCGTGCCCATTACAAATTTTGTAGCGGCCACGGTTTTTTCATCCAGGGGCGTTAATTGCCACTGAAGCAAGCCGTCTGCATCCACATCTTTAACATAGACGGGGGGCATACCGGGCAACAGCCCGGAATTGGCGGCGGCCACCGTGTTGACGTAAATTACCCGGTTGGCGCCGGCTTCCTTCAGGGCGGCGACGATTTTTTCAAAATTGCGGCCTTCCAGGGCCATACCGGCGTTCAGCCAGTGAAAGCGGCGGCCCATGCCGGCGGCCCGGGCCTGGGCTTGCATGGCTTTGCCGGTTTCAAAATTAACCGATTTGGACAGGTCGCGGCCCAGCACCGTCAAGCTGCCGGCCCGGCCCAGCAAATTTAGCGCGGCGGCAGCCAATGCCCCCCCAATGCCGGGGCCGGTGGCTCCGGCCAGTAAAAAGTGGCGGTCTTTCAGAGCGTCAAGGGTGTAGGCGTTGGATTGCAGCAAGGCGCGTTGGGCCGTTTGGGTGGCTTCAATCAGGGCTTTGGCCTCGGCGGGGAAGGCGGCAATCTCTTCTTTGGTGGGGCGCATAATGGGGGGCGCTCCCGCTTTGACGGGAATTCCGGGCATTGGCCGGGCAAATGGGCTAACGGGTTTGGTTTGCATAAAACACCTCTGGGTCTGTTTTTAGGGGCAAATGTAGTTCCTGTACATATATATAAACCGCAATTATACAGGAAGATGCGCCCGGCCCGAAAAATTACCCTTGCAGGCGATGAATGACCGCAAGTTGGCCTGAAACTTGACGAAATGCCACCGACATGTTATATTTCACTGTGGTCTGCCTCAGTTGTAAACAGGGAGGCCGCTTTATAATGGAAAGTTGTAATAGAGAAGAGGGTTTACAATAAGCGCCAAATCATATCCACGGTCATCACAAAGCCAAACGCAGCGTATCAATGAGCAAATTCGCGCGAAGGAAGTTCGCCTGATATCCAACACCGGCGAACAGTTGGGCATCATAAAGCGAGAGAAGGCTTTGTCCATTGCTCAGGAAGCAGAACTGGATTTAGTGGAAGTTGCCCCCAACGCCAATCCGCCGGTATGCCGGTTAATGGATTTCGGTAAATTTATGTACACCAAATCCAAGCGAGAACGGCAGGCCCGTAAAACCCAGGTTAAAACTGAAGTCAAGGAAATTCAGTTGCGGCCCAAAACCGGCGAACACGACATTAACTTTAAGTTGCGGGATGCCAGAACATGGCTAATCAAAGGCTCAAAAGTAAAAGTTCGGGTTCGGTTTAGAGGCAGAGAGCGGTACATTCCGGAGGTGGGGAGAGACCGTTTGGCCGAGGTTGCCCAGAGGCTTGACGATGTGGCGATTATTGAGCAAGCTCCCTCTTTTGAAGGGCGTACCATGATTATGATACTGGCCCCCAACAAAGTGAAATCTTAGCAGGTAAGGAGTTGTACAGGATATTATGCCGAAAATTAAAACCCATAAATCAACCGCCAAGCGATTTAGAGTAACCGGCAAGGGTAAATTAATGCGCACCAAAGTGGGCAAAAGCCACTTGCGCCGTAATAAATCAAAGCGCGTGCGGGGTATGTTCGATGAAATGCACGAAGTGAAGTCGGGCGCTACCAAAAAACGCATTGCCAAATTGGCGCCCTATTTAAAGAAGAAGTAGACTGAGGTAAAGAAGATGAGAGTAAAAGGTGGCCCGCAAACTCAGCGTCGTCATAAAAAAGTTTTAGCCTTAACCAAAGGGCAGCGCGGAACCAAACACAGCCTTTATCGTCGGGCAAACGAAGCCATGATGAAATCACTGGTCTATGCTTACCGCGACCGCCGCAATCGCAAGCGCGAATTTCGGCGATTGTGGATTGCCCGCATCAACGCTGCCGCCCACCAAAACGGGCTGAATTACAGCAAATTTATGTTTGGACTGCAACAGGCCGGCATCGGTTTGGACCGCAAAATTTTGGCCGATATGGCCGTAACTGACCCGAACGGGTTTTCAAAACTGGCCGAAACCGCCAAATTGACCTTGTAGATATACTCAACTGTGTCACAAACGAACATGGTTTTTCACTGATATATGTTGGTTCGGGGTAGGGACAACCCTTGTGGTTGCCCTGTGTTTCAGCCCGAATTTGGGCGACCACAAGAGTCGCCCCTACAAAAACCG
>JAJRUC010000193.1 GCA_024278015.1 Chloroflexota bacterium | reverse complement strand
GTAACACTTCCCCCCGTCAACGGGGGGATTGAGGGGGGTAAAAAATGGCAAAGCCGCTCTAACTGGTAACTTTATCTCTGATGCCTGAGTAGTTACTGTTATTTTATGACGCGGTTGAGTATATCGCTCAATGCAGGTATCGCTCAATGTGATTGCGCACAGCATAGGTTGCGGCTTCGATGCGGTTGGAAAGTCCCAGCTTGTTCAAAATTGCGCTGACATGGTTACGAACAGTGGTAGAACTCAAGATTAATTCATCGGCGATGTGGGCATTGCTTTTCCCTTCGGCAACTAATTTTAACACCTGTATTTCCCTCGGTGATAAATTGCGAAATGCAGCCGTGGACGTTTCTCGTTGCGTGCGCTGCACGTAAGTTAAAATTTGCCGGGTTACTTTTGAGTCTAAAACGGATTCACCTTGTCCCACCGTGCGAATGGCTTGCAATAATTTATCGGTACTCAACTGTTTCAGCACGTATCCGGTAGCGCCGGCGGTAATCGCTTCGGTGACCATATCGTCATCAGCGTAAGAGGTGAGCATTAAAATGTGAATGTGCGGATGGGTGCGTTTGATTTCCCGACACGCTTCGATACCGCTTCTGTCCGGCAACCGGATGTCCATCAACACCACCTCCGGCTGTAATTGCCGCGCCAGTTGAATTGCCTCGCTTGCATTGCGAGCTTCTGCTATCACCTCCAAATCGGGTTCGCCGTTTAATAATGACTGCAATCCCAACCGGACTACGTGATGGTCATCCACCAGCAAGATACGTAGTTGTTTCATAGCTGTCTCCTATGGGAACTTGTACGGCAATGGTTGTGCCTTGATTGGCTGCACTGGATATTTGTATGGTTCCTCCCAATAATCTGGCGCGGTCTCGCATATTGTTCAATCCGTAACCCTGCACAATATCGACGGGCAATCCTTGTCCGTCATCTTCAATCAGCAAGAATAACCAGCCGTCATCCACCACAGTGGACAATAATACTTTAGTGGCGCGCGCATGCCGGGCAACATTGCTCATCGCTTCGTTGGTAATTGCCAATAACCGGCTTATTTGGATGGACGTTAAAATTAAATCCGGCGGCATATCCAAATTAAGGTCGATAGTTAACATAAAGCGATTATGGAATGTTTGGGAAATTTCGGTCAGTCCGGCTGCGAGGCTTTTTGTGGTTGGGCGGGGGTTGAGGGTTCCAATGTAACTGCGAATATCACTGACGGCCTGGTCCAACATAGCGATACCCTGTTGCAACCGCGATATTCCGCCTTCAACCTCGTTGCGCTGAAGATTACGTTCGGTGGTGCGGAGCATCAGCCCGGCGGCGTATACCGTTTGCAGCGTCCCGTCGTGCAATTCTCGTCCGATCCGTTCGCGTTCAGCCAGTAATATCTGTGTTCCTTCAATATTCGTCAGCCGGTCGTCAAGCTCTGTGTGAAAAACATCCAAAGTTTTGATAGTGGCATACATCAATATTAACCCCAAAAGACTGCGGTATACCTGAATGGGGAGCGAGGTGAGTTGCTGTATCAATTCCTGATTCAGAATATTTGCGGGGAAAAAATGTCCGGCAGGCACAATCAACCCGCCCATAATACTATATCCCACCAACCCTGTCTGCATCAATCGAATCATTGGTACGGCGTCATGAACATTGAGGGGTACCAGGTCTTTTTGCAGTTGGCGTTGCAAGCCGAAAGCCGCCAGCAAACCACCGGGAAACCCCAAAATGTACCGCGCCCAAATATCGCTCGTCTGTTCCCAGCGGGTAATGTCTGCCGCCAATGTAAAGTCCGGCAAAAATAAATATAGCACCCATACGAAAAAAATGGTGAGGGGCAGATAACGCGCCAGTCGCCAATAGCCGGGCAGCGGGCGCAGGCTTTCAATGCCGTATTGAAACAAACTGACAAATGAAATTGCCAGCAAAAGAAGCTGCACAACTACTAACATATTGATGGCGTCGTTAGGTAAATACGCCGTTTGTATCGGGATGAAAACATCTCCCCACTCGTGCAACCCATGCGTAAAGCCGAACATTGCCAACCAGTGCAGGTTTCGGGCCAGCGATAATCGGCTGTGCCGCCACGATTGTAAGGCAATTGCCAGACCCAGTACAAAAAAAACCTGCCCGTAAACAAATAAAATAATTATATGATTGTAAACAAAAAATTGCTGAATTGCATTAGACATAGCGGGATACCACCACACGGGATTTGTTTCAAACCAAAAATTAGCCGCAAATTTTCACGAATTATGATTGAAAAATCAGCGAAATTCGTGTTAACCTGTGCCCGGAACGGGTATTCGTGGCTAAAACCTTTCAACTGCGTAACTCTTGCAACAGGCGTTATTATATAACCCGCAATATGGAGAGTCAATCAGGCGTATTTCCGGGGCATTTTGCAACAGCCCTGCCCCGGTGGAGCAAACCTTGACGCGCTCTTCATTCTTATGTACAATTTGCCACAGAATGATTTGGTAAAGTGAGTCACTTTATTAATCCCCAGTCCCATCGAAGGGAGCGTTTATGATTACCTCGCAAGTTATCCTGAAACATGGTCGGGAAAAATCGGCCAAAAATTATCATCCCTGGATTTTTTCCGGGGCCATCGAGCGCGTTGAAGGCAACCCCGCCAACGGCGATGTGGTGGATATTTGGGATAGCAAAGCCCGGTTTGTCGCCAGAGGCATCATCAGCCGCAAATCACAAATCCGGGTGCGAATTTTAACTTGGCGCCGAAACGAGCAAATTGACCGGGCCTTCTGGAACCGGCGCGTCCGGCGGGCCGTAGAAGCCAGAAACGCCCTTGAAGCCGACCCCCTGACCAACGCCTATCGCCTTGTCCACGCCGAAGCGGACGGCTTGCCCGGCCTGATTGTCGATAAATACGGCACCTGGCTGGTGGCCCAATTCCTTTCGGTGGCGGCAGAACGTCACAAACCGGCCATTATCAACGCCTTGTCAGAGTACACCTCGTCGCAGGGAATTTTTGAGCGCTCCGATGCCTACACCCGCGAACTGGAAGGTCTGGTGCCTGTTACCGGCCCGCTGTGGGGCGAGGTGCCGCCCGATGCCATCGAAATTGAAGAAAACGGCTTCCGTTTTTTGGTAGATGTGAAAGCCGGCCAAAAGACCGGTTTCTTTTTGGACCAGCGAGAAAATCGCAAACGCATTATGCCCTACGTTAAAGGCAAAGAGGTGCTGAACACCTTCAGCTATTCCGGGAGTTTTAGCGTGTACGCCGCCGCCGCCGGCGCCGGACGCATTATGAATATCGATACCTCTGAAACGGCGCACGACATAGCCCGGCATAATATGTGGCTTAACGGCTTTGCCGACCGGGACGATATTTACGCTGCCGCCGATGCCTTTGAAATTATGCGGGCCTATCGAAACCAAAAGTGGACATTCGACGCCGTTATTTTGGACCCGCCCAAATTTGCCCGCAATGCGGCTCAAAAAAAACAGGCCACCCGTGGCTACAAAGATATTAAT